>JALWEA010000001.1 GCA_027039465.1 Calditrichia bacterium
ACGCCGATGCGCCTGGAGTTGTTGCCTTATGCCGTCAGCAATATGCACAGCTATCCGGCGCAAAAAGGCAATCCCTTTGCCACCGGCCGGGATTTCAAAATGAATGCCGGACTGGATGGCAAAATCGGTATTACCAGCGATTTGACGGCCGATTTTACGGTAAATCCTGATTTCGGTCAGGTAGAAGCCGACCCGTCTCAGGTCAATTTAAGCGCCTACGAAACATTCTTTGAAGAGAAGCGGCCTTTTTTTATTGAAGGTAAAAACATCTTTCAGTTTCCTTTGGCCATGGGCGACGGCGACATGGCGCAGGAAAAAGTATTTTATTCCAGGCGGATCGGACGCTCTCCTCACTATTATCCCGCTTCAAGCGACGGTTTCAAATACGACTATTTGAAAATGCCCGAGCAGGCACGCATTTTGGGTGCGGCCAAAATCAGCGGCAAAACGCAAAAAGGTTGGTCCATTGGAATCCTAAATGCCGTAACCAATCGTGAATACGCAAACCTCGATAATCAAGGCAAACGAAGCAAAGCGGAAGTGGAGCCGTTGACCAATTATTTCGTCAGCCGTTTACAAAAAGATTTCAATAACGGCAATACGTCAATCGGCGGGATTTTTACTTCGACCAACCGCAATATTCATGAAGATTATTTAAAGTTTTTGGTGCGTTCGGCCTACACTGGCGGTTTGGATTTTCGTCATCAATGGGATAATAAAACCTATTTTCTGAGCCTGAAACTGTTCGGAAGTTATTTACAGGGCGATGCGCAAGCCATTCGACGCATTCAGGAATCTTCGGCTCATTATTTCCAAAGACCGGATGCCGATTATCTGCATTACGATACGACGCGCACTACTTTTTCGGGAAATGGCGGTACGTTTAATATCGGACGTGTGGGGAACGGGCGTTGGAGATATGCGATAGGCGGATTATGGCGTTCGCCAGGATTGGAATTGAACGACCTCGGCTTTTTGCGCAACGCCGATCAAATCATGTCTTACGTATGGGTCGGCTATCGTATTAACAATCCCGTGGGTATTTTCAAACGTGTATCAATTAATTCCAATCTTTGGCAAATGATGGATTACGGCGGAGATCGCCTGGGAATCGGCGGAAATATTAACGGCGGCGCCACTTTCATGAATTATTGGGGATTTTATCTCGGTATCAATCGTCAGCAGAGCGGGTTTAGCAAATCCCTGTTGCGCGGCGGGCCGCTGGCTAGAACGACCGGCAATTGGAACTTGTGGTTCCACGGATTTACGGATCAGCGCAAAGATAATCAGCTTGGGCTTTCGGCCAATATTCACCTTGACGACGACAAAATATCCAAATCCTATAATATTAGTTTTGGTTTGTCGAGTAAACTGAGCAATCGGTTTAATTTAACCGTCCGGCCGTTTTACAACTATACCGTTGATAATTTGCAATATGTAACAACGGAATCGGTAAACGGCAACGAGCGCTACATTTTCGGACGTATTTTAAGGCATACCTTCGGTAGTGTTATTCGATTGAATTACAGTCCCACGCCCGTGCTTTCCGTTCAATATTACGGACAACCGTTTATCGCTACCGGTAAGTACAATCATTTTAAGCGGATTACCAATCCCAGGGCTCACGGTTCTGGTCGCTATCGGGAATTTACGGATGCGCAAATCAACTATAACGGCGATAACGGCGTGTACCAAATTGATGAAAATGCGGACGGTACAACCGAGTACAGTTTCGGTTTGCCCGATTTTAATATCAAAGAATTTCGTTCCAATTTGGTTGTGCGCTGGGAATATCGGCCTGGTTCAACCTTGTTCTTGGTTTGGACGCAGAACCGCAGCGGTTATGAGAATCAGGGCATTTTCAATTTAAGCTCCGATTTTCGGAACTTGTTCACCAAAACGGAAGCGGATAATGTCTTTTTGGTAAAAATAAATTATTGGTTTTCGATTTAAAGAAAAGAAATTTTCTTAAAAATGCTTGACATTTGAATATATTTTTTGTTATTTTATTGACAGATTAAATGGAAAAGGTAAATTTTCGGATTTGCCGGAGAATAAATGTAAGAAGAAATTTATCCTCCCTCCTAAAATCAAACCCTCAATTAATTTGCTTCGGCTCCACAGCTTTGTGGAGCCTTTTTTTTGTTTGCCCTGCATGCAGAGCAACCCGGAGAGATGAGATCGAAAGATCAAGAAGCTCTCGTCACCCAATCCGATGGGAAGACATCGAATAGGCAAGGGCGTTACTGGCAACGGTAGGGTCTGAAGGAGGCCGAGGCGAGCGTTAAGTGTTCAAGAAAAGGAGTGGCAGATTGCCAGAGAGCTAAAAACGCCAATCCAACTTGTAGAAGAGATAACCTGACCGAAGACCTGATCTAATAGATCGTGTTCCTGCAACATAGGGATACCCAAAAACCACAGGTTGCATCAGTATTATAAATAAAAGGTCTGTGTACGCGGCCCGTACGCACGGTTCTGTGAGAGGGATAATGATGGGACAATCGCATTGTTACATCTTACCCTACTCGATTAAATTATTTGGCGAATTACTTCGTCAATACCATTTTAATATATTTGTTTTTATTCTTGAAATTTACCCGACAAAAATAAATTCCAGAAGGTTCGTTTCTTAGATTAATTTTTATAGTATAAAATCCAGCCTCAAATTCATTATGGAGGATCTTTTTTATATGTTGTCCAAGTAAGTTAAAGATATCTATTTTTATCATCCCTTTATCCGGAACTTTTAGGTCGATTTTGGTATCGCTATTAAAAGGATTGGGGTAGTTTTTGGAAATCTCCAGTGTTTTTGGGAATGAGGGGGAAAATGTTTTTTCAGATGCAGTGTATTGAGTTGAATCAGTTAAAATTGCTACAAGTTTATATCGGTAAATTGGAGCATCTTTCTCAATTTTACCCCCGCAGATTTCATAATGATTTTTTTCTTGTGATTTCATAGACTTTACTCTAAAAATAGGATGAAATTGGGCATCATCCTTTTTTGATTGAAGTATTAAATAAGAAACTACGAATTTTTCATTAATGGCATCCCATTCAAAAAAATATTTATTTTCTTTGATGAAGATATTAAAATTAGTAACGGAAACAGTATAATGACCATTAAAGATAAGTGCGTTAGAATAGTAAGCTCTGCCATGATCATCCACACCTTTAATTCGGTAATAATATTCACCTAAAATTAAAGTTGTATCCTGTATGCTTAATTCTGAGGAGCTATCAGTGGCCGAAATCGAATTAATTGTCCAGAATTTATAGTTATTTCTGGCTCTTTGTAAATCATATTTTACAATGTTGATATTTCTATTTGGTTTGAATATAACTTTGGGCGTTTGTTTGACAGAAGAAAGTGTCAAAGATGTTACCGGTGATTGCCAGATATCGGATGTAAAGTCTATTGAATACGGATTATAAATGTAAAGCCCATGATTAGTACCAATCCAGATATTACCTCTTCTATCTATAATAACTGCTGTTGTACCTTTGATATCCATAGGAGTTGTCTGGTAATTATAGAGATACCAGTATTGATTGTCATATTGTAATAAACCAGCCTCACTGGCAAACCAAAGATTTCCAAAGTGATCTTCAGCAATCTGGTAAATGTATTCTCCTCGTGGTAAATCAGGAAAAGAAATAGTGGCCCATTTTGATTTTTCGTACATGATGATGCCCCAGTTTGGCGATGTTTGATTGTCTGTAAACCAAACACGACCTTTAGAGTCGGAAAAAGCGTTATCAAGGTTTAATCCCGGAGTGCCGACGTCTTCTGCATCATAAATGTGCCAAATTTGACCATCATACATAACGATATAACCATACCACCCGCAATACCAAACATGATTAAATTTATCAACGATCACATCCCTGAATTGTGGTGTAAAATGATTCGGAGGTACTTTAATACCAATCTCATCATAGGAAATTTGATGTTTCATCCCGGTTGAAAAATTAATGTAAAGCAATGTATAGGCTGTCCACAGGTTTCCATAATTATCAAAATCTAATCCGGTTACATATCCTGAATTATGCCCAATTTTGTAAAGTGGATCATGATTGGTAAATAGTCTTTTATCTTTGCTATACCTAAAATCCCTATTATAAGTTCCATATCCAGAATCAATAGCACCAATACGCTTCCATGATTGACCATTAAAAAGTTGCGTAGAAATACCCGTCGAAACTAATATCTCATTCCATGGACTCAATCCTAAACCAAATATTTTATTTTGATCCAGATTTTTTGGTATTTTGTAGGATTTTAATACCTTTTGTTTTATTTTTTTTAGTCCATCAAGCGAAACAAAATAATATTCACGGTTAATGGCTACCATATCACTGAATTCTTCTTTTGCATGTCTGATGAGTTTCATGCCATCCGGTAAACCATTACCATAATTAATCCCATTCTGATTATCATTAATATTAAAATAAAGAAGATATTCATACCCAGATAAATAAATTCCACCTTCCTGGTCTGCCCATCCTCGTCTAAAAATAGAACCAATATGCTCTTTGTCGCCATCAATGATAGTTATCCATTTGTTATTTCTTAATTTGTATAAATATCTTCCTGAAACTGCCCAAAGAGAATCTTGAGAGTCAATCGTAAGATTGGATACATACATCTTTAAATCCAAATCAGGAATAATTTGCAGCTCATCATTTACAATCGTGAAAAAGTTAGTCTCAAAAAATGGAGTTTGTCTTGGTAGACAAATTAATAGCTTATTATGATAGATAATCATGTCGGTTATGTTCCAGCTAAAGTCATAATCGCTTCCATAAAATACTTTCCAGTTTCCCTCTTTGAAAATAACTAACCCGCCAAATTCATATCTTCCCTTGAAAAAATCGCCATAAGATCCCAATGCCGCATACAAGGTATTACTTGAATCGAAAATTATTTTTGTAAAGGGAGCATCAGGCAAATCAGAAACAGTTTTATGATTAAAATAAATAAAGTTATTGCCATCATATTTGACAAGACCAGTATTGGTAGCCAACCATAAGTTTTGTTCCTTATCAAAGGCAAGGTCATTAATATCTAAAGAATAAAGATTTTGCTCATAGTCAAAAGTCTGGAAGATGTTATTGTGTACATCCCATTTCACAAGACCAACGTTTGTCCCCATCCATATTATTGAATCATTTTCAGCGATTATTGTCTTGCCTTCATTCCAGTTAACGAATCTTTGCCATTGTTTGGCAAATAAAAATACATTCAAGATTAATAAAAATATAATGGACTTCAATTTTACACATACTTTTAGGGATACTGATTTATTTTAATAAATACAAAACTAAAAATCAATTTAAAGATATTTTTAATAAAGCTTCCAACATAATTTAAAATTAGTTTAAAACATCGCATTGGTCTGTTCCAGGAGGCTTTCCATAAAAATCCTTATTAATCCTTGTGGTACCGCTGTAGCGAAATGGTATGCAACTTGACCGAAATCAAAGAAAAAGCCCAGGAATTATGGGCTAACATGCCCAAAAATAATCTTTTTTAACTTTTATCAATGGCCGGTGGTCCGTACGATTACCAGCCATTTTTTTTGTTTGCCCTGCATGCAGAGCAAACCGAGGAGTTGAGATAGAAAGATCAAGAAGCTCTCGTCGTCCAATCCGATGGGTAGATAACGAATAAGCAAGGACGTTACCGGCAATGGTAGTGGCTGAAGGAAATCTAGGCGAGCGTTAAGTATTCAAGAAAAGGAGTGGTAGATTGCCAAAGAGCTAAAAACGCCAATCCAACTTGAAGAAGAGATAACCTAGCTGAAGACCTTAGCTAATAGATCTTGTTTCTGCAACATTGGGGTACAAAAAAACCAACACGTTGCATCAGTATTATAATGAAGTACTGAATAAGGTTTAACAGGAGCCGTGGACGCGGCCCGTACGCACGGTTCTGTGAGAGGGATAACGATGGGACAATTGCATTGTCCCATCTTACCCTACTCCATTGGTTATAAGCTACATAATGGTAACCACAAATCGGGTAAGAGTGGAATCGTCTTTTACGCTTAAGCTTCCGTTCAATCGGCGAACGATTTGCAAATGGCTTTGGATTCTGGGCGGCAGCGCTTCGGCTGCTTGCATTTCATTGGAAGAAACCACCGGCACGGTCGAAGGTTTTATGGCGGGTCGCTGCCAAGTGCGCCATTGCCAAAACACGATTGCAATCAAAACAAACAAAACAAACTGGTAAACGGGCATGCGGTACGTTAAAACGGATTTTATTAAGCGAACGCTAATGGGTAAATTCTGCCTCTGCTTGTGCTTTTTATGAAAGGCGCGGAGCAATCGTTCTTTTACGGCCGGATCGGGTTCGATATCCGGCTTGGTTTTAAATGCCCGGGAAAGTGATTGCAGTTGCCCTTGAAATGCCCTGCAACTCGGGCAGGATTTCAAATGAGCTTCCAATTGTCGTGCTTCCGTGGGCTTAAGTGACTCCCATCGGGCACGAACGATTAATTCTCTGAAATCCTTGCAGTCTTTGAGTGTCTTATTTTGCGGCATATTTAACCATCTCCTTCGGGATTGAATTCTTTTAAAAGTTCGGCCAATTTATTGCAGGCGTAAAATAAACGCGACTTTACCGTACCGGCGGGACAGTTCATGATGGCGCTGATTTGCGGAATGGTCAATTCTTCCTGAAAACGCAGCAAAAAGGTGGCCCGCTGCTCATCGGATAATTGTTCCAACCCGTTCATCAATTGTTTTTTGAAATATTGCCTGTCCAAAGATTCTTCCGACGCCAACGCATTATAATCATTTGGTTCGTTGGCACTCTGCAAATAATTTTTGCGTACGGTTTGCCGCCGGTATTCATTCTTGCACATATTGTAAGCAATGCTGTAAAGCCACGTTTTAAAAGATTGCGATTCGTCAAAGGAGTCGCAACGTTGAATTAACTTTAAGAACAATTCCTGCAAAAAATCCTGCGCCAGCGCCTCATTTCCGTTTAACATGCGGTAAAAATAGTGAAGAAGTTGGCGGGCGTAACGGGCGTACAAAATTTCAAATGCCTCATCGTTTGCCTTTTTCACAAAATGCATCAACCGTTCATCCGTCGCACGGATTCGTGAAGACCCGAAAAACATTATTTTTCCTTGTTTGGTTCCGACATGAGGGAATTTAAATAGCGCACTAATTTTTGGTTACCGCCTTTTCGGGCCAATGATAACGCCAGCTTTTTCCAGTGATTCGCTTGTTCGATTTGGCCGCTTAAATACAAATGATCAACCAAAGTGGAAAAAATTACGGCGTAATTTAAATTCAACATATCCATCGACTTCTTCGCCAAATAGTCTTCCGTGTACCAGGAGTGCTGTAAATAATCAAGCCGGAATTTTTCGCTAACATTACGGTTTAATAAGGCCAGGTTATCCAATTTTTCCGTGCTGTATCGATAGGCCAGGCCGACAATGTACAAACTGTCCTGCAGAGTTTTGATATTATTGCCTGGCAAGGTTAAGGCGATGTAAATCGGCGTGTCGGGCGAAGCACTTTTGATTTGGTTAATTAATGCCTTCAAAAAATCACCACGTGTTTTGTGTTTTAGCTTTAAGGTATCGATGGCAATGTGTCTTTTTTTAAGAAGCTGTTGCAGATATTTCGGGTAGCCCATGGTCAGGCTGGCGTTAATTACCGTGATGTCCGGACGAATGTTTTTGGCGGATTGCAGCACCCAAACCGGATAGGTGTCGTTGTCGCCATTGGTAAACAAAACTGCATTGGGCTTGCAGGAAGCCATGACGTTGTAATTGTAGTCAATCAGGTCGGGAATAATGTCTTTACTCCGGTACAGCTTTTTACAAAAAGTTTCGGCCTTTTTAGGATTGTTATGCGTAAAGTAGTAAATAATGAAAAAATAGTACAACTCTGGTCGATCCGGATGAATGGCGTAGGCCTTTTTTAACAGATTAATATCGCCTTTTTTGTAAGCGCTGTAATGATAAAATTTTAGAAAATAGTAGTCATAGGAATTAGGGACGTTTTGGCCCATTTCCCGCAAAATTTTTTCCATTTTTTGATTTTTTTCTTTGAAGGCTTGCGGGGTAAATTGAGCGGGACGCGAGTAGCGTACGGCCAAATAGTAATTACGCCAGGCTTCGGGATTTTTGGGATTTTTTTGTACTACCTTCTGCCAAAGTTTGGCTTGAGTCAGGTACCATTCATTGGGCTTAACTTCATAAATGATGCGATGAACGGTTTGCGGTTTGGCCTTTTGTGCATAAAGTGAAGGCGCAAAAAGACAAAGCGCAAGAATAAAAATTCCTGAAATTTTTTGTACTAACATGGCTGCCCCTTTCCAAAGGATTACAATTCATCCGGTAATACACGCAAAGGGATCAAACGTTCAAAAGCAGGAGGAATTTTGGCTGGAATAAAAATGGCTGCGTGCTTTTTTATTGGCACGCAGCCCATGCATAATAAGATTTGTAATTAGAAAGTAACAAATTTTTCGACCGGCAAATTGCAAACCGGGCATTTGTCTTCTTCGGGTTTGCCGAAATGAGTGTAACCGCAGATGGGACAGATGTAGATTTCGTCGGGATTAATATCCTGACCTTTTTGCATTTGTTCCAAAGCTTCTTTGTACAATTCCTCGTGAATTTTTTCGGCTTCGAGTGCGTAATAAATGGAACGGTCCGCGCCCTTTTCTTTTTGCAATTTGGCAATGGCGCTGTAAGCAGGATACATTTCTTCGATTTCAAAATGTTCACCGTCAATGGCCGCTTGCAGATTGTCGGCCGTGCCTTTGATTAAACCCAACTGTTTGGCATGATTAGTGGCGTGGACGCGTTCGGCGTAGGCAATTGCTTCGAAGAGTTTGGCGATTTGCGGAAAGCCTTCCTTTTTGGCGACTTCACTAAAGGCCAAATATTTCATGTGCGCCATCGATTCACCGGCAAAGGCTTCCTCAAGCGATTTTTTGGTCATAGCTCTCATACGATTCTCCTTTCTTAATGAATTCTCTTAGGTTAATCTAATAAAAAACGGCGGTAATTGCGAAGGAAATTTAACTTTCAATACCCTTGCGCGCCAAAACGCCTTGTTGATAATAATGTTTGATTTCCTTCATTTCAGTTACAAGATCGGCTAATTCAATAATTTCCTCGGGGCAATAACGTCCGGTTAAAATCAATTCAACTTTAGGCGGACGTTGGCGAATAAATTGTAAAATTTCATCGGTAGTAAAGATCTTAAAATAAATCGAAACCAGGACCTCATCCAACACAATCATATCGAATTTTTGGCTTAACATGGCTTGCAGTGCCTCATTCAATCCTTCCTTCATTTGAACGATCAATTCGTCGGAAGGAGGCTGTTTTTTAAAAACGAAAGCATCGTTGCCATAGCGTTTTAATTGTAATTGCGGATGGAATGATTGCAGAATGGAAAGTTCGGAATAAGGAAAATTTTTCATGAATTGTACAAAGTACACCTGTAGTCCGGCGCCAAGCGCCCGCATGGTCAAGCCGATGGCCGCCGTGGTTTTACCTTTACCGTTGCCGGTGTAAACCTGTACGAAGCCCTGTTTTAGGTGGGTTCGTTTGATTTTGTTTAAATCCATGGCGTATCTCTCTTTAAAATAAGTACACTTTAATAAAAAGCTAAAGTCCCAAAATGGATAAATTTCCAACAACTCTGTCTTTTAGCCCTTTAGGCTTTTCAAAGTAAATATCTCAATTTTAAGCGAAAAACAATGTTAATCAAAAAATTATTGGATTGCCACGATCCCGTTGGCGCGGTCTCTACTCGACAACCGGTTGCCTTTGACCGCGTCCGGTTCCCGAGTGATTCTGCCGACACTTGTAGGGGCGAAGCATTTCCCTAACAAATAAAAAAATAATGGATGCTTTTGGTTGCACAACGTTAATTTTTTTTGCGTTTGCAGCATCTTGACGGAAATGCTTCGCCCTTACTTCGGACATCGCAAGATAAAAGGCAGAATCGTATCGAGAGACGGACGCTCCGCAACATGTCAATAGTAGTGAAAAGATAAGGAATCCTTTGTTTGTTAGATTGAATGTGCTTGCGAATTTCTTTTTAAAACCTCTCCCCCTCCCGATTCTCGGGATGCCCAATTAGTCGCGTTCATCTGATGAATTGACGATTTGAAGTAATTTTTCGCCCACTATCATGCGAGATTGAAGTCGAATGCCAAGTGACTAAGACGGAACGAAGAAATTCATAGGCCCGTTGCTGGTTTGAAGGAGATTCCTCGTCACGCAGGAGCGTGACTCGGAATGACAGACTTGGGAATCACATCAAACAGCGGGCGCATATTACCGACTGCGCAAACAATAATTCCGAATAGCGAATAACTCATACACGAATAACGATTTTCCTATTTTCCCATTCAACCAATCAACAATTCACCCTTTATCCGATTAATAAAATTTTACTTTTTTGTACATTTAAAAATTTAGTATATTGACGCGGGTTCTGAATGTTTAATTCAACGAAGAGGCTTTACCTATGTTTTTACGTAAATCCGTCATCTTTTTAATTTTATTAGCCGCCGTTTTAAATGCACAAAGTCTTAAAGTCGTTTCACCGGGCACGGAGAACATGGACATTCACCGTCTGCAATTGGCGGATCAAATCATCGAAAAAGCCATTACCGACAGCATTATTCCTGGCGCCGTTCTTTTGGTTGCCCGCAACAACAAAATCGTTTATCGCAAAGCGTACGGCTACCGGGAGCTGGTACCGGTGAAGCGCAAAATGGAAATTAACACCATTTTTGACATGGCTTCGGTTACCAAACCGGTGGCCACAGCCACTTCGGCCATGATTCTTTTGGAACGCGGTCAACTCCGCTTAAAAGACCGGGTTTCCGATTTTCTGCCCCAGTTTAAGCACAAGAACCGATTCGGTAAACCGATTCGTATTATTCACTTATTAACCCATACTTCCGGTTTGCCACCGTATGCTCCGGTTAAAGAATTGAAAGAAAAATACGGATCGCCCAACCCCGATTCTTTGATTGCTTACATCGGTCGGTTGCCGTTGGAACATGAACCTGGCACCTATTTCAAATACAGTTGTCTGAACTTTATTACGCTGCAGAATATCATTCAAACCATTACCGGTCAAACCCTTAAAGCATTCAGTGAACAAAACATTTTTAAGCCCCTGGGCATGCACGATACGTTTTTTCTACCGCCGAAGAATAAAATAAAACGTTGTGCGGCTACGGAAATGCAACCGGACGGCACGGTACTTTTGGGCGTTGTGCACGATCCTTTGGCCCGGGTGATGAACGGTGGTATTTCGGGTAACGCCGGACTGTTTTCCACGGCAGACGATTTGGCGATTTTCTCCGCAATGATGTTAAATGACGGCACCTGGCACGGTAAACGGATTATGAGCAAGCGTACCGTTGAGAAAATGATTTCCATTCCCAAAGGTTTCGAACCGTTTGGTCGTGCGTTGGGCTGGGATGTTTCATCCGATTATAATTCGAATATTGGCGATTTGTTTGGCAGCCACGCTTACGGGCATACCGGCTATACCGGAACTTCGATTACGATCGACCCGCAAAGCAAAACCGTGATTATTTTGTTAACCAATCGCGTGCATCCGCACGACACGGGCAGCGTGGTTCGCTTACGCGGGCAGATTGCAAACATTGTGGCCTCGTCGATTTTGGATTGAAATGAACGAAGAAATAATTAGCCGTAATTTGCCGTTGTTCAACAAAAACAACATAAAAAAATAACCGACTGGTAATTAAAACAGAAAACAGGAGGAAAATTATGGTTATTGTGTATGGCGTTCCTCAATGTCAAAAAACCCGAAAGACCAAAGCGCTTTTGGAAGCAAATGGGATTGAATACGAATTTATCAATGTAAAGAAACAACCGATAAGCCGTGAACAGTTGAAAAAAATTGTGGATCAATTGGGATTGGCAAGCGTTTTAAATGCCAAAGGACCGACTTATCGCAAACTGGGTCTCAAAGATCAGAATCTATCGGAAGATGAACTGTTTGAATGGCTTTTAAAAGAACAGGGAATGATTACGCGACCGCTCATTCAAAAAGGTGAGGCTTACTGGGTTGGATTTGATGAGCAAGGGATTCTAAATTTTGTAAAATAAAAACGGGGTAAAATCAAATGGATTTAACAGCCATTATTTTAGGAGGGGGTCAGGGATCACGTTTATACCCGTTGACCAAATTACGCGCCAAACCTGCGGTCCCGATTGGCGGCAAGTTCCGCTTAATTGACATTCCAATCAGTAATTGTCTCCATTCCGGTGTTCGTAAAATTTTTATTCTCACGCAATTTAATACCGAATCGCTGCACCGTCATATAACGAGAACCTATTTGTTTGATATTTTTAGCAAAGGCTTTGTGCGCATCTTAGCGGCCCAGCAAACCGCGGAAAACAAGGACTGGTATCAAGGGACGGCCGATGCGGTACGCAAAAACCTAATGTATTTTAAACATGCCGATGACAATCTTCTTATACTTTCCGGCGATCACTTGTATCGCATGGATTATCGGCGGTTTTTCGAAAACCATCTTAAAATGGATGCCGATATTTCCATTGCCGTTAAGCCGATTTTCCGCCATGAAGCCAAGGGTTTTGGCATTCTTAAGACCGATGAAAAAGGATATGTCTCCGCTTTCTACGAAAAACCGCAAGACGATGCCACATTGGATGAGTTCAGCATCCCACCGGAGGCATTTGAAAAATTTAATATGGAGGCTCAGGGGCGTACCCATTTGGCTTCGATGGGAATTTACATCTTTAAAAAACAGGTCCTGTTTGATGTTCTGGCGGATGAAAAAATGGAAGATTTCGGCCACGAAATTATTCCTGCCGCCATTAAAAAATACAAAGTGGCCGCTTACTTTTTTGACGGATATTGGGAAGATATCGGAACGGTGCGTTCTTTCTTTGATGCCCACATGGAGTTGGTGCAACCGGTTCCTCGTTTCGATTTTTACGATGAAGATTTTCCCATTTACACACACCCGCGCTATTTACCTCCCTCAAAAATTTACAACTGCCAAATTCACCAATCCAATGTTGCCGAAGGTTCGATTCTTTTGGGATCGATCATAGAAAATTCCATTATCGGTATTCGTTCCTTTGTGGAAGAGGGAACGTTTATTCAGCGCGCAATCATTATGGGCAACGATCGCTACGATACCATTAAAACCAGGCGAGAAAATGCGGCGAAAGGTCAGCCGAATTTAGGTATCGGCAACAATTGCGTAATTCGCAATGCCATTATTGATATCAATGCCCGGATCGGTAACAATGTGCATCTGATTAACAAGGATAACAAAGAGCACGAGGACGGTGATTTTTATGCCATTCGCGACGGGATCATTATTATTCCCAAAAACACGGTTGTACCAAGTAACACGGTTATTTGATTTCAGGTTCTGATTTAAGTTGCGGATATTTCAGGGATTCGTGCGTTAATATTTCCATTAAAATATATTTTTATCGCAGCTATGCTTAAGGGGAACAATTTTGCCAAAAAATGTCTTTATTTTTGTCCGTATTTTTTGATTAAATTCTGATTTTAATGTGTATAATGTTTAAAGTATTATGTGATAAATATAACAAAAATAACAGGTAATAAAATTTTAAATAGTTGAATTTGAAATGAGATTCTTGTATCTTTCCAAGTAATATTCAAGTTTCTAATTATTAAGTAGGAGGTTCTATGCACAAGAAACTTTTAATGCTACTGTTCACCGTTTTGCTCAGCGGTTCAATGGTGTATGGCTCCGGGTTCTCGATTTATGAACAAGGGGCAAAGGCTACGGCTATGGGGGGTGCTTTCATCGCCATGTCGAATGACGTAACCGCTGTGTTTTACAATCCCGCCGGCATGACGTCGTTAAAGGGATTGCAGTTGGGTTTAGGGGCGACCATTATCATGCCTGAATTTTCGTTTACAGGTCCGACCAATGTTGATCCGAATTTGTACACGGAAGCTAAAAAGCACATTTTCCCGCCTGCGCATTTTTACATTACCTATGGCATTACCGATCGTCTTACGGCAGGTTTCGGTTTTTACTCCATGTTCGGTTTGGGCAGCGACTGGCCGCGCGATTGGCCGGGTCGTGTTTTGGCCACCAAGTCCGACGTGCAAACATTCTCATTTAATCCGGTAATCGCTTACAAAGTTTTGGACAACTTGTCCGTAGCTGCCGGTTTCACTTACATGATCGGATCGGTTGATTTACAGAAAAGTATTTACACCGGTTTTGCGGCCGACACCTACGTGGAATCCGAATTAAAGGCAAGCGGCACCGGGTACGGATTTAATGTGGGCTTGCAATATAAACCCATGGAAAAACTGACGGTGGGTGCGGTTTATCGCCACAATGTGCTGATGAAATTCGATGATGGCGATGCCACATTTGAAATTCCCCAATTACGAAATCAAAAAATGTATCAATATTTGCAGGCCGCTTTTCCCAACACCAAGGGCAGTTCCGAATTGAATTTCCCCAATGAAATCGGTTTGGGCATTGCCTACGCCTTTACAGAACAGTTGACGGCCGAATTTGATTTCATGCAGTTGGGTTGGAGTTCTTACGATGTTTTGAAAATTAAATTCAAAGAACCGGTTGCCGGGCAAACGGAAAGCGAAGCCGTTAAGAATTATGAAGACAGTTATAGCTTGCGTTTTGGCTTGGAATACAAAGTGAATGAAAACTTGGCCGTTCGCGCAGGATATTTGCGTGATAATCATGCCGTTCCGGATGAATATGTTGAGCCGACATTACCCGAAGGTGACCGTAATTTGTATTCCGTTGGTTTGGGCTACAAATTAGGCAAGGTAACTTTTGATGCCTATTACATGCTGCTTTTGCAGGATGATCGTACCATTAAAGATTCCAAATTGGAAGTTAACGGTCAGCCTTTCCCGTTCAATGGAACTTACAAGGGTATGGCCAATATGTTTGGCCTGACAATGGGCATTTCTTTATAATTAAAAGAAGGAGAATAACGTTATGAAATATATTCGATTAACCTTCCTTTCTGTGTTGGCTTTAGCATTGGTTCTTTCGGGATGTAAATTGGAAGAACCTGCCGTAAAGAAGACGGAAAATAATTTAAACGGCCAGTCAATTACCAAATACGTTGCATTGGGCAACAGCTTAACGGCCGGTGTGCAATCGGGCGGTTTGATGGAAGATTTTCAATATTACAGTTTTCCGGCACAATTGGCCCGTCAACTGGGTATTCAGGAATTCGGCCAGCCTACCGTTTCCTATCCGGGCATTCCCAATATTTATGAATTGGATCCGTTTACCAACAGTATTTTTCAGGCTCAGGGTACCGGTGCTCCGAATAATACGACCTACCCCAAGCCCTATCAAAATTTAGGCATTCCCACGGCAACAACCTGGGACCTTTTAAATGCTACTTCTTCCACAACCAATTTTCGCTATTATTTCTTTGGCGAAGACAATCCCGCCGTGGATTTGGTGTTAAGAGGACAAGGTACCGCGTTTGATCAGGCGGCTGCGCAAAAACCGGATTTGGTAACGCTGTGGATCGGCAATAACGATATTTTAGGTTATGCCACCAGTGGCGGATTGAAACCGCCGACACCGATTCAGGATTTCACTAGTCCGGTTACCGGTGTTCAGTTACAAGGTTTCCAAAGCGCATACATGGCTCTGGCCGGAAAAGTAGCTTCGTTAAAGGCTAAGGTAGCGGTTGCCAATATTCCCGATGTAACGGTTCCGCCGTTTTTTAAAGTCGTTGGACCTAAAATTGCAGCCGCGTTGAAAGCTGCCAACATTCCTTATCCTTTGGCTTATCAAAAAGGCACCGATAGCTTGACCACAGGTCCGGCCACGGGTCAAGCCACACAGGATGACTTGAATAACTTTAACGTATTGGTAACATTGGTCGGCGGAAGTTATGCCGCTGATATCGGCAAACCGACCGGACATTGGTATCGCGATTTGGCCGCAATGAAAGGCGTACCGGTATCCGCTTTGTTAGCGACCATGCCGGCTGTTGATACCACACAAGCATTCGGTCTACATCCGCAAAATCCCTGGCCCAGCGCTTTGATTTTGGATCCGACCGAAATTGCAACAATCAAACAAGTAACGGCTGCCTACAATCAAATTATTGCCGCCGCAGCCAATCAATACGGCTTTGCCCTGTTTGATGCCAATAAATTCTTGTTGGATGTGTTAAATAACGGTGGCCTAATGGCGGATGGATTTCTATTCACTGCAGATTTTGCCACCGGCGGTTTGTTCAGTTTTGACGGCATTCATTTAACCAATGCGGGTTACGGAATTGTAGCGAATAAATTCATCGATGCGATTAATGCCAAATACGGAATTTCCATTGCACACGTGAATATTCGCAATGTATTGGGCCATGCACCGGTACTTAAAAAAGCAAGCCGTCCCAATTTAAAGAATTACAATTTGGAAAAGATGGCTTCGGTTATCGATATGTTAGGCGGAAGATTCTGGTAGAATTCAGCCGAAACAATTACATACAAAGGCAGGGCTTTTGCTCTGCCTTTTTGCGTTTTGGGATTTTCCGAAGTTTATTTCGGTTGAGAAATGAAGTTGAAAAAATTTTCTTTTGTGATAATTTCATCTGCATAACCGAATTAAATGCTATTCGCCCAATTCGCGCGAATTGGGAGAGTGGCTAATCAATCATTCACGGATTTTTACACTAAGGACAATATGTAAACGAATCATCCATTCAACAATTCAACCGATTAACAAACCTTAAACATCTCCGTTAATATTTTTTGGCTTCAATGAATCTTTTTCGGCAATTGCACGTAATTTTGAATATTCTGTGACTTAATTGTATTTAACAAATATGAAATTATGCGTATATTCACGCTGAACGGCGAATAATGAATTCGAATTAAAGCTTTCGTCATAAGCGACGTTTAAATTTGTTTTGCGGGAGGCTTCATGTTTAAAAAAATACTTTTACTATTATTGGTGCCTGTTTCGCTGGTGCTTGCTTCCGGTTTTTCCATTTACGAACAGGGAAACAGGGCCACGGGTATGGCCGGTGCCTTTGTGGCCGGAGCCAATGATCCGTCGGCCATTTTTTACAATCCTGCCGGAATTGCCAGTTTGAAAGGCTGGCAAATTCAATTAGGCACAACTGCCATTCAAACCGAGTTTTCGTTTACAGGTCCTGAGTCAATGGATCAGTATTTTTACAGCAAGGCTAAAAAAGGTTTGTTTTTCCCGTCGCATTTCTACGCAAGTTATTCATTGGATTCCAAATTAACATTTGGTTTGGGTGTTTACTCGCCCTTTGGCATGGGGTCGACATGGAAAGATAAATGGGTCGGACGCTTACTTGCGACAAATACGGAGTTGCGTACGTTTTTTGTCAATCCCGTTGTTGCCTATCGCCTTTTAGATCATCTTTCCGTGGCTGTCGGCGCTTCGTATGTAAATGCCAATGTCGTACTGGAAAAAGATGTATTTTTTACTCCGCGTCATTTGTTCGGCCATTCCAAATTGGAAGCCAATGCCAACGGTTTCGGCTTTAATGTCGGACTTCAATATCGCCTGCTTGATAAAATCAAAATCGGATTAATGTATCGTTCATCGGTAAATTTGGATTTTAAAAACGGTACGGCCTATTTTACCTTTCCCATAACGCAAAACGATATTGTGAATCAGGAAGTGGCTGCATATTTTCCCGCAAAAACGAAAGCTTCATCGGCATTAACACTACCCGCTTCTTACGGGCTGGGAATCGCTTATGCAATGACCGAGAACCTGAGCTTTGAATGCGATTACATTGCCATGGGCTGGCATACGTACAATGAGGTTAAAATCGATTTTGCCCAACCGGTAGCCGGACAAACGGAAAGTGTAAACCCGAGAAATTACAAGGATACATTCAGCCTGCGTTTTGGTATGGAGTATCGGTTGGATAAACATTTTACCTTGCGGGCCGGTTATGCCTGGGACTATCATGCCGTTCCTGCCGCTTACGTGGAACCGTCCTTGCCTGAGAATGATCGCCATAATTACACCATCGGTTTTGGCTACCGGAATGCACATTTTAGCGTGGATGCCGCCTATCATGTTTTGTTGCAGGATGATCGCGAAGTGAAAGATTCGATTAATAATTTTGACGGCGTTTACAGCGGTTTGGCAAATATTTTAGGGTTAACGTTCGGTTATGCCTTTTAAGGAAGCAAAAGGAGCAAGACGAATGAAAAAGCAATTAATAAAATACGGTTTATTGGCGGTTGCCCTGTTTTGGGTATCGGCCTGTACGTTAAACGAACCCAGAATTACCGGCACAACGGTAAATAAAAATGAAAGAGCTCTCTTTAGCCGTTTGGCCGGTGTCGGGGATGATATCATGGCCGGGTACCAATCGGCGGCTTTGGTGGAACCGCATCAGCGGAATGATTTTTTAGCGTTGATGGCGCGCCAGGGAGAAACGCCCGTATTTCAACAACCGTACATTCATTATCCGGGGTTGGGAAGCGAATCGTATGCGGGTTACGGGACGTTGGAATTAAAATATCTGGATAATCCCAAAACCCCGAATACGCTCATTCCGGATCCGGTAATTGATGCCGTTCCTTTTTCGGACTATCCGGATTTTGATCCCGCAACCAATCCGTTTATTAGCGATTCGGTAAAACTGTGGCCGTATCCGTACAACAATTTGGCCGTGCCCGGCATTTACACGGATGACGTGCTGCATGGGGTAAGTAAGTTGCGCAGCCGCAGTAAAAGCGGTTTGCTGGATGTTATTTTACGCAATCCCTTGCCGGATCCTTATGGCTTTATGTCGGCCTTTGAACAATTAAAAGTTTTTCATCCTTCGCTTGTATTGTGTTGGATCGGTACTTACGATATTTTAAGTTATGCCATGTACAGTGCCATTAATCCCGTAACTACGCCTCCCACTTCCAAAGAGGATTTTGCCAAGTATTTTGCCGAA
>JALWEA010000002.1 GCA_027039465.1 Calditrichia bacterium
ACCAATATTTTAGAGGCCAATGTGCAATATGCCAACTGGAAACACGCCATTGAACCTTTTGCCCATTACTTCCCGTTCATGGTTGCTATGGGTAATCACGAAGTTGTCATGTACACGTTCACGGATGGTCAAAAAAATTGGTATTCCATCGATCGATTTCCTTACAATACACAATCGGCAGAGGCAATTTTTGCCCAAAATTTTGTTAACCCGTTAAACGGCCCTGTAAGTGAGGACGGAGCAAAATACGATCCCGATCCGAAAACAATTGATTTTCCGTCCTATAAAGAAAATGTTTTTTACTATACGTATGATAATGTGGCCGTTGTGGTAATGAACTCCAATTATTGGTATGGACCCAGCGTAACCGGACATCCGGAAATCGGTGGTAATCCGCATGCTTACATCATGGACAATCAATTAAAATGGGTAAAAGCCACGTTGCAAAAACTGCAAAAAGATCCGAATATCGATCATATTTTTATGACCGAACATACGCCTTTTTTCCCCAATGGCGGTCATGTGAGCAATGACATGTGGTACAATGGTTCAAACAAGCCGCGTCCCGTAGTTGCAGGGAAACCGGTTGACACGGGCATTATCGAACGGCGTGATCAATTGTTGAATATTATCGTAAATGAAACGCCAAAAGTAGTGGGTATTTTAACGGGAGACGAACACAATTACTGTCGCACCGAAATTGGCCCGAATACGCCCAAGTATCCGAAAAACTGGACCGGTAAAAAATTGCAATTAAAACGAACGATTTGGCAGATTAACAACGGTGCGGCCGGAGCTCCGTATTATGCTAGAGAAAAAACGCCATGGTACGATTTTACCCACGGTTTTACCACGCAGAACGCGGTTGTCTTCTTTAAGGTTCATGGAAAGAAAATTAAAATGGAAGTTTACAATCCGGACACATTGGAATTGGTGGATGAGCTGGAATTACGTTAATGAATTAAGCCGAATTTAGATCAAATTTATGAAAGGCTGCCGAAATAAAAATCGGCAGCCTTTTTAATTTACTTAATTTTTCAAGACTTTACTCAATACTTTGTTTAATTCTTCCAAAGAGAACGGTTTACTCAGACGTCCCTTAAAGCCAAATTCATCGGCATTGGCCAGCACACTATCGGTTGAATATCCGCTGGCAACAATCACATTGGCATTTGCATCGATTTCCAAAATCTTTTTAACCGCTTCCTTACCGCCCATGCCGCCGCGAATTGTTAAATCCATAATTACCACGTCAAAGGGATGGTTGTTTTCCATAGCCTGTTTATATTTATTGACCGCTTCTTTGCCTTCTTCGGCAAATTCGGTTTCCATACCAAGCATTTCAAGAAAACTGCCCATTAAATCACGAATATATTCTTCATCGTCCATAACCAATGCGCGCTTTCCTTCAAAAGAAACCATCTCTTGTTCTTCCTTTTTTCGTTGAATCTTGGAATTCGGAATTGCCGGCAAATAAATATGAAAAGTGGTACCTTTGCCTAATTCCGATTCCACTAAAATTTTACCGCCGTGCTTTTTAATGATGGCATAAGTTGTTGCCAATCCCAAACCGCTTCCCTTTTGTTTGGTAGTAAAATAGGGATCGAATATTTTTTCCAAATTTTCTTTGGGAATACCAAGTCCCGTATCGGATATGGAAATTTTAACAAAATGGTTGCCGTGCAATTCCGCAATGTCTTTATCGGATTCCGTCCGATCATAATTTTGGGCTGTGACGGTCAACTTACCCCCGCCTGGCATAGCCTGCGCGGCATTGATAACCAAATTATTAATTACCTGATTTATTTGCCCTTTATCCGCTTCTATGGCCCAAAGATTTTCATCAATATCATACGTGCAAGCAATATTGGTACCTCTCAAAGCAAACTCCACACTTTCGGATAGCATATCTTTTATGGATATTACCTCTTTAACCGGT
>JALWEA010000003.1 GCA_027039465.1 Calditrichia bacterium
TTGCGCCAAAGCCAATTTCATATTTTCGGCGGCATTAACATTACGGTATTTTTCGCTTAGAATTTTATTAATCGGGCGGCTCAATTGATTGATATGATAAATGGCAAAGCCAACCATAATGACGTTGGCCAAAATAATGATGGCGTAGCCCAAGGCGATTTTGTAACGTAAGCTTTTCATTCAAAACTTCCGATTTTATCGGACGAACCTTTAGAAATCCGTGTGCAAAAATCTTACCAACCCGGATATGAATTCTTTCGATAAAATATACTGAATTTCCATGATAAACTCTAATTACCTTTTTGATATCAAATATTAAATCAATGAATTAGAAAGGGTGGCTACACTTTATTTTGATGAATTTGAATGTGATTCCGAAAGAAAAAAATCGATAATTTTAACAATCTCCGCCTTGGCTGATTGTACATTCTGGAAACTGAATTTGCCTAATTTATTGGCATTTGCGCAAGCTGTACTTTGGAATGGCTTTAATTTTACATAAATATCCGAATGTTTCTGTTTAAAATATCTTTCCGTTTTAGAATAATTTTTTAACCTTTTAAGATTTTTGAATTCACTTATCACTTCGGAACAATGAGAAAAATATTTTGCAGTTTCTTTGAAGTGCAATAAAAACCAAAATTCCAAGCAGGGATTATTGAACAAAATCGTTATTTTTTCATTTTTCTTTGTTTCATCAAAATATTTCCGTAGTTCATCAATTTGAGCGTCATGAATAATTGCATCCAAATCCAATAACAAAAAAACCCGATCATAATATCCGGCATTTTCCTTTGCCAAACCAAACAATTCAGCCAATTTTTTCTTTTTAGGTAATTCCGGCTCGATATTGACTCTGGGTAATGTTTCATGGGTTTTCATTAACTGGAAATACCAAACTTCGGTTTTTCCGTCAACAATAACGGAATAAGACGATTTGATCTCTCTAATTTTACGGCGTTTCTGTCTCGGCATTTTCCAATCCGAAATAATAATCTTTTAAATCGGGAGTTGCGCCCAACTTACCGATTTTATAGGCATTATAAATAGAACTGGTATTTCTTACAATCGAAGATTTGAAATCCGAAAGGGAAAACAGATCGGTGGAACCATCTTCTTTATGTTCGGTGAACCAAATTACATCGTTCCGTAAAATATTCTTTTCCATAAGTAATTCTCTGAAATGGGTTGTAGCAATAATTTGAGAGTTGCTTGCATTCACAAGAAAAGTAAGTAAAAAATGCTTGACCAAATCCGGATGCAATGAGGCTTCCAATTCATCAATGGCTAACAAATGGTTTTCTCGAAAAATCCAACTCAAAATCCCGCTCAATTCATAATAACGTTTTGTGCCTGCCGATTCTTCTTCTAAAGATAAAAGATATTTTTTGGTTCCCAAAGAATGTTGGAGATAGATCTCTTTAAAATCAATTTTCCCGTTTTTTCTTAATTCATCGTATTTCTCATCGGTAATTGGTACCAATTTCGCTAATTTATCCATATCTTTTTGATTAACAGGAAAACTTTCTTTTTTGATTTGTATGTCGGAAATGCCAAAATCCGCTTTTTTCAAAATTTCAACAATATGTTCTTTTTCAATTTCATGCTTTTCAATTAAATTTGATACAAACGGATAAAGGGAAGTTTTGGGTTTAATGATCGGCCTAAAATATTCATTAAACCAATTTACAACTTCCTTCATCTCAAAAGATTCGACATTGCTTTTTAAATAGCTCCCCAAAACCGTATTATTCCAGAGAGTATTACCGATCAGAATGGCCTTGCTTTCTTTTGATATTTTTATTTTAGGGCCAAAATTGATAATCGCTAATTGTTTTTCCAAATTCGTTGTTCGTTTGTAAACCAGCGCTTTGTTCGGATTGAAAAAGAACAACGTTTCGTTTACAATTGCATTTTTATTTAGCTCCACTTGGTAAAAATATTTTATCTTATTTTGAATGAACTCCAAAGTAAATTTGGTATTTTCGGTTCTGCTAATTTTGTCAAATAAAAACGGTTCGAATTCGAACGAATCGGTTTTTTTATTTAACGGTTTAACAACCAATCTTCTCAAGAAATCAAGAGCCAATAGAATATTCGTTTTCCCCGAAGCATTAGGTCCGTAAATGAGACCCAATTTTAACAGACGTAAATTTTCTTTTGGTTGTCTGATGTAATACTCTTCCAAGTCGTTTGATTTTGTTGCTTCAAAAGACAGCGTTATTTTTTCTTTAATGGATCTGAAATTTTCTACTGAAAAATTTATTATCATGGCCTATTTACCCTTATTTTTGCAATTCTTTTACAAATATAAACATAAATCTTCCAAATCAAAAATTATTTCAACAAAAAAAAAGGCTGCCCCATTTGAAGCAGCCTTCCTCATCTCTTAATTTATTTTAGACTAAACTTAAGTTCCCATTTCCCATGAAGAGAGATAATGTTTCTGCTCTTCCGTCAATTCGTCAATATCCAACCCCATGGTTTCCAACTTGGTTTTGGCAATCCATTGCTCGATTTCGTGCGGTACATTGTGTACGGCTACTTCCAAATCGTGTTGGATGATGTACTCGGTACTTAAAGCCTGCGTGGCAAAACTCATATCCATGACACTGGCGGGATGACCTTCGGCTGCGGCCAAATTAATCAAACGTCCTTGCGCCAGCAAAAAGATGCGTCGACCGTCCGGCATGACATATTCATCCACATTATTGCGTACGTTTTCGTGTTTCTCTTTGGCCAGCGCTTCCAGATCTTCAATATTAATTTCTACGTTGAAATGACCGCTGTTGGCCACAATCGCACCGTCCTTCATTAACTCAAAATGCTCTTTGCGCAATACGTGAATATCACCGGTAATGGTAACAAACAAATCGCCGATTTTTGCCGCCTCGTTCATGGGCATCACCCAGAACCCGTCCATGGCTGCTTCCAGGGCTTTAATGGGATCCACTTCGGTTACGATGACATTGGCGCCCATCCCTTTCATGCGCATGGCAAAGCCCTTGCCGCACCAGCCGTAACCGGCAACAACTACCTTTTTACCGGCAATTAAAAAATCCGTAGCACGAATAATGCCGTCCACCGTGGATTGGCCCGTTCCATAGCGATTGTCAAACAAATATTTGGTTTGCGCATCATTCACGGCAAACACCGGAATTTTGAGCGCCCCGTCCTGGTGCATGGCGCGCAAGCGAATGATTCCGGTGGTGGTTTCTTCCATGGAACCGCGGACATTTTTCAGCTTTTCGGGATATTCGGCATGCAATGTGGAAACCAAATCAGCGCCGTCATCCATGGTTACCTGCGGATCGTGTTCGATCGCTTTGCGAATATGTTCGTAGTAGGTTTTGTGGTCTTCACCGCGAATGGCAAAAACCGAAATGCCGTAATCGCGGACTAAAGAAGCCGCCACGTCATCCTGGGTACTTAAAGGATTGGAAGCCACCAAAATCAAATCGGCGCCTCCGGCTTTGAGTGTACGCGCCAAATTGGCCGTTTCGGCCGTTACGTGCAGACAGGCGGACATACGTTTTCCGGCCAAAGGTTTTTCCTTTTCAAACCTTTCGCGAATTTTACGCAAAACAGGCATGTCGTTATTGGCCCATTCAATACGTTTTTTCCCTTGATCGGCCAAATTAATATCTTTAATATGATGTTCTACCATTTGTGCTCCTTTCGGTATTTTGTTTGGATTTGCTTTTCGTTGATTGGTTGATTGGTTGAATGGGAAAATGGTTAAGGGTTGAGGGAAAATCGTTATTCGTATATCCGTTATTCGTGATTCGTAACTCGTAATTCATTCAATAATTCCTGCACTAACTTCGACATTGAAGCCGTTTCAAATTCCCGATTCCAATTAAAAAATACCTCGATTTTTTGCCCTTAACCATTTATTTCCTTTTTCCTTTTTCCTTTTTCTTTTGTCATTTGTCTTTTGTCATTTGTCATTTGTCATTTGTCATTTTTTTGGTAAATCTGCGCATAAACCGGAATCTCTTCCGCAGAATTCCAATGAGTGCTCCAAACCAATTTCAAGTGCGCCGCTTTGGCCCAGCGTTCCACTAAATCCGGTGGAAATCCCAGCCATAAATCGTGCATAGTATCGGCCAATTGCTTATTTCCGTGACGGTCAAAATCCACAACAATCAAATTTCCATTTTCCCGCAAAACACGTGCGGCTTCGGCAAGCCACAGTTCCGGACGCGTCAGGTGATGTAATACCAGCGTGGCAAATGTGACATCCACGCTTTCATTTTTTAAACAAAGCCGACGAATGTCGCCTCTGACAATAAGAAGTTTCTCCAGGCCCAATTGAAATCGCATCTGCTTGAGTCGTTTGACCATCTGCGCATTGATTTCGACCGCTACGACATTTCCGGCACGAAGGGCCGCTCTAACGGCCACCATGCCCGTTCCGCTACCCGCATCCAGCACCGTTTTATTTTCTAACGAACCGAGCTTTTGAAAGATTTGCATTAAACGCTCTTCCGGGAAAAATCGCTTTCGCAAGGAATCCCATTGATGACGGATATCGGAAAAGAAACGTTGACTGTTTTTTTGAGCCTGCAGAAGGATGTCGCCGTAAACCGTGACATCCGAGACAAAACGAAGCAGGTCTTCCACCGGCAAGCGACTGGGATTGCGCCGAACCCAATCCGGCAAAAAATACAATTGGTAATGCCGTTTTAAATTTTCCCTGGCCCGACCCAACAAGCTGGTCACGGCCGAAACGCTCAAATTAAATTCCTTTGCCAACGAATCATAATCAAGCCCGTCCAATTCCCGGCGCAGCAAAACTTGTCGTTGTCTGTCCGGCAAGGCATTTAAGGCAAATTCGATGGCTTCGTCACCAAAGGACCATTTGGGATCCGCGGACTTTTCTTTTTGATCGTCGAACGGAATAAACATTCTCCGTTTGGAATCTCTGAAAAAATTTATGACCCGATTACGGGTTACGGTCATCAGCCATGCTTTCAAAGAACGTTGTGTATCCAAAGTGTCTATATGCTGCAAAACTTTCAGATAGACTTCCTGAAACAGATCTCCGGCAATTTCACCGTCGCCTACCGCGCGCTTCAGGTAGCCGTAAACTTCTCCCTGATACGAAAGCAGTTCCTGCCATATTTTTTGCGCATTCTTATTCATATACACCTGAAAGTCAATTTTCTTTCGGTCGATTGAAAAAAGTTAAAGATGAAAGATTAAAGATGAAAGATAAAGGTTTGAGTAGTCGGATCACGAGGTATTGGTGGGCCAGGAACCATGGCATGCGCCATGAATCAATTGGGAATTAGGAACTGTTGCGGCAACCGTGTCTCGATACGATCCCGCTGGCGCGGTCTCTACTCGACAACCGGTTGCCTTTTACCGCGTCCGGTTCCCGAGTAGTCCCGAGAATTGGGGCGTATCGAGGGACGGAGGCGCCACAACATGTCAATATTAGGAAGCTTGCGACGGAAGCAATCCCTTTCAAAGAAGAACCGGTTCTGAACATTGTTAAGGATTGCCACGTACCGATAAATCAGGGCTACTGTTAACATAATTAGGTTCGCAAGTTCTTTATTCCAACCCATCCCCAGCCCTTCCCTACGAATCGTAGGGAAGGGTGCCCAATTAGCTGTAGGCATTTGGTGAATTGTTGAATTGAAGTTACTGTTTGCCCACTGGCGCACAAGAATGTGCCCAAATGCTAAGGAACTGCGACGGAATGAAGAATCCCTTGCATCTGTTGCTGCTTTGTCAGGGATTGCTTCACTCTCCCGCTCGCGGGATCGTTCGCAATGACAGCCTTGTCTCGCCAAATCCACGATTAACGAATAACGGATATACGATTAACGATTTTCCCCATTCAACAATTTAACCAATCAACCATTCAACCTACATCCGATTAACGAATATACGAATAACGGATAACGGATAACGTTTCCCTTAACCATTAACACTTAACCCTTAACC
>JALWEA010000004.1 GCA_027039465.1 Calditrichia bacterium
GATTTTTTCAAGCAACGACGGCGCATTGCCAGCGGCCATCGTCATTTGTATGCCTTGTTCGGGTACAAGGTCACTTCTTTGAATACCAAAACGATTATCAAATTGGTCTGGCAAACACAGCGTTGGAATCCACGAGATTTGTTCTTTACATTTTGGCTGATTATCATTGAGGCATTAGCCCGATTTTTAGGCATGCTTGATTTTTATCTGCGCGACAAAAATCCGTTTATTTGGGATATTTCCTTAACCACCAAAAGTATCGAATAGAATCTGTTAGCTACGGAAACGATGAGACAATGTGCTTCCATTTGCAAGATTTTACCTTTTCCTCTTAACCCATAACCCTTAACTCTTAACTCTTAACCCTTAACATTAAAAATGACATCGGTTAAACGAAATCTTTACAT
Organism: Calditrichia bacterium; assembly: GCA_027039465.1. Taxonomy (GTDB): domain Bacteria; phylum Calditrichota; class Calditrichia; order Calditrichales; family Calditrichaceae; genus Caldithrix. The sequence continues at coordinate 408 of JALWEA010000004.1, forward strand.
CATCCTTGCTCTTGGCCTGTTAATACGCCTAGTACTTATTTTCAACGGCCATTACATTTCACCGGACGGTACACAGTACGCTTCGCTCGGATATCATTTGTTTCATGATTTTCATTATGTTAGTAACGGCGCGCAATTTCCCGACATCATTCAGCCCCCTTTATATCCGCTTTTACTCGGAGCCTTTACGTTTTTTCTGCAACCGGAATATGCCGGTAAAATAATTTCGTTAATCTTTGGCCTGGCCCTGATATGGGCCATGTTTCGTTTTACCGATCGGCTTACCGGCAATCAAAAACTGGCTTTAAGTGCCGGGGGATTTGTGGTTGTCAATCCAGCTTTAGCGGCTGTTTCGTCACAGGTGGCAACCGAGGCGCTTTATTTATTTCTTTTGTTTTGCCTTTACGGAACGGTTCTTTTTTATTTAAAGACAAGAACCTTGCGCAAAATATTGGCGGCCGGGTTAATAACCGGTTTCATTTATTTAACGCGTCCGGAAGGTTTACTTTATTTTGGTATCATTTTATTGATTCTGATCTTATGGCGTCAGCCATGGCGCCATCTTATGGTTTACGGGAGTATTGTCTTGGGCTTTTTCTTGGTTTATGCGGTTGCCACCTATCCTTCATTAGGTTATTGGACGATTTCCCCGAAATTAAGTTTTGTCAAGGCGCAGGGAGCCATGTCTCGTTATTTTTTGCAACAGGATCAAGAGTACCACCGAAAAACAAATCCCAAAGTGCATTTGCAGCGCTTCCGTTACGCCCTGGCGCCCGATAAAAAGGACTTGGCTGCTAATGAAATTTTCAAGAAGAATGAAGCGGCGCTTAAATATTTTAAACAAGGGAAAAAGAACGGGGTAAACCGGAAATATTCCATGAAACGGTTTGCGCTTCATTTATCGGCCAACTTTACGTTGGCTGCCAAGAAATTTGTCACCGGTTGGGCTTTCCCGTGGGGATTTTGGTTTTTTCTCTTGTTCGGGCTTTGGCGGTTTCCTTTTAAAAAATGGAAACGTGAGATAATTTTTTCCGCAATTTTTATTTTGCCGGTTGGCGCCGTTTTATTTAGTAATGTGGAACAACGCTTTCTTTACATTATTCCGGTTATTCTGACGCCGATTTTGGGACGAGGTTTACTGCAGGCCGATCACCGGCTGACCAAAAATATCCACGGCAAAACGGGTAGAAGAATTATCCGGATCACCCTTTACGCACTGATCATTTTATCGGTTTATCCATCCTATTCCGATATTTGGCATAAGACGAGAGCTAAAGATTATTATTATCAAGTAGCTCAATGGCTTAAGCATGAAGTACCGCCGGAAAAAGTGATTGCCGCCTCCGTGCCTCAGGCGGTTTTCTTTGCCGATCGAAGCTACGCTCCCTTGCCTTTTGCACCGTTGGATTCTTTGGAATTATACTTGCGCCATAACCGGGTTGCCTTTATTTTATTGGAGGTGAATAATCGGGAATTACATCCGGCGTTGAAGGATGTAAAACCTTTGCCCTCATTTTTGGATAAAAAAGAATCGATAAAGATTCAAAACAAAAATTTTGTGCTTTTGCGCGTTAAAGAGGAGAGTGCCCATGAAAGAACGAATGCAAACCATTAAAAAATTAATTGATGAAGCCATTGACAAACGCTTACAAAACGACAATCCGCTCATTGAAGCTTTGTACAAATCCGCGGCTTATTCCGCGGCAGGCGGCAAGCGTATCCGTGCGATTTACATTATGTTAGCCGGTGATTTGTTTGACGTACCTCAGGAAAAATTAATTAATCCGGCCTGCGCCATTGAACTGGTTCATGCCGCTTCTCTGATTATGGATGACCTGCCGTACATGGATGATTCACAATTAAGGCGCGGGAAACCGGCCAATCACGTGGTGTTCGGGCAGGATGTTGCCTTGTTAGCCAGCATCGGGTTGCTTTCCGAAGGCATGCAGGTGGTTTTGGATGATGCGCAATTAAATTCCGACGAACGATTGCAGATCGGTTCGGTATTAAGCAGTTCCTTCGGATTTAACGGCTTGGCCGCCGGGCAGTTTGTCGATCTGAAATTAAAAGACAAACATGTTGATTTTGATATTATCAAATTTATTAATCAAAAGAAAACGGCAGCTCTGTTTTTGGCCTCGGGACAAATTGCCGCCATTATCGGCCATGCGGATGAAGCTCAAGCCAAGGCGATTAAAGATTTCTCGGAAGACATCGGCTTTGCTTTCCAGATTGTGGATGATATGCTGGATGTGATGGGAGAAGAAAAGGTTGTCGGCAAAACGGTGGCACAGGATAAAATGAACTTCGTGAAATTAGTCGGCATGGATCAAGCCAAAAAATATTTGGATGAATATCACCAACGAGCGGAAAAAGCTCTTGAAATATTTGGCGGTAAAGCCGACGGGTTAAAAGAATTTAGTCAATATTTGATAGAACGTGTACGGTAATTTTATTTTTCAACATCGGAAGAATGCTTTCAGACCCGGGAGAATTTTTTTCGGGTCTGTTTTTGTTTTTGTCGTATTGCTTACCTCTTTATTTCCGCCCGTCTCTCTACTTTATGCGCAACAATTAATTCCTCCCTTAAAACGTGATGATTTTAATCAAATCCATGATTGGTGGGAATATCATCGCGATGGTATCCCCAAAAGCGATAGTGAGGCTTTGCACAACGGTAAGGGATTTTTACGTTTGAACCTGCGCAATCCTGTTTTTGGTAAAGAATTCAACATCGGGATCTCCGAATTCCAAAATATTTACAGTAAAAAACAGACGTATTTATGTGTCGAAGCCCGTATTAAATTACTAACACCGCTTATGCCTGGCAGCCGGGGATGGGGATTCTGGAAAAGCAATAAAGGCCAAACGCATCAGAGCCTGGCTTGGTTTATGCAACAAAAAGATGTACAAAGTAAAAAACGGTCATGGAGCCTGGTCGGAACGGTGGTTGGCAAACGACGAAAAGTCAAACCTTGGCATCCGGACATTGGCGTTTGGCATGTGTATCGTATTGAACGCGATCTGCGTCAAAAAACAACGCGCTTCTGGGTTGATGGCAAGCTTTTTTTATCCACGGTTGGATTGGCGCCAAAAGAACGTTTGTCTTTCCATTTATGGATGGATAACCAAGTTTATTCGAAAAAAAAAGGCATCTTGCGCCAGCAGTGGAAGGGAAACGAAGCCATGGTGGTGGATTATGTGCAAATTCAAACCGAACGCAATGTTGCGCCGCAACCGCAGATTCTCAATGCGCATGTTTTATTCTACAAAAATTTTAATGCTATTCTAAACGGGCAAAATACTTACCAAGTTGGAACGTATCCGTTCACATCTAAAGGAGATAGCGTCTACCTATTGCTAACGGTTAGGGCCGAAGACCTTCGCCCTTATGATGTGCCGGACCGTTTAACGGTTTGCCTGGATCGGGAAACCGCACCGCTGATTCAGGTTGATGGTGAAAAATTGCAGGCAGGCACACGTACCTTCTTCAAAAAAATTTTGCTGCCCAAAGGAAAACATCACATCCGCCTCCAGGCTCGGGCTACGCCGCTGCTGTATGATCTGCTTGTCTTAGATGCCACGGGCAGTACGGTAACCGTAAATACACAAGCTGTTAATGGTTCCGATACCCGTTTTAACTGGAACTGTACCGAAGAAACTCCCTACTTGTTGTATGCCGCCGTAACGGCCCGTGAAGCGCCGGGCTTTGATCAGATTCACCGAAATAATTTGCTGGAAAGGCAAGACGAAGATTTTCAATTGCAACTAATAAGTCCGGAAGGCGGTACGAATAAGAAGATGGAATTTTGCGGAAATAAATTATTTGGGGATTGCAAAACCCGTTTACTCACCGGGACAATGTCATCGGGAACTTACGCATTAATTGTAAAAAAAGAAGGACATCCCGAAATTCAACGCTTGTTTCTTGTGCGTTGGAATAAATAGGTCAATTGCAGATGAATCCAATAACCAAATATTTAGGCTGGCGCAATTGGGCCGTACTCAATTACAATGCAGTGTTCGAAAATTTGTTTGTGATTTTTTACATCGCCCTCATGGACGCCCGTTACAGCAGCCAATTTGTTGTTAATACGCTGGTTCTGATTATTTTTAGTATCTTTGCCACAACCTACGGCTATCTGATTAACGATTTTTCGGACATCGAACTGGATCGACTGCATGGCAAAACCAATACGTTCGAAAACGACACAAAGCCCAAAGCTATTACCGTTATTTTGTCGATTACGATCCTCAGTATTATCAGTTGCTACCCGTTTTGGGGAAACACCTATTTTATTATTTGGGCCGTAAGCTGGTTTGTGATAGCCACTTTTTACAGTTTAAAGCCGATCCGTTTAAAAGAGCGCGGTACCGTAGGTATTATTTTTGTGGTGATGGCGCAGCGCGTTCTACCGGCTTTGATAATTTTTTCTGTGTTCCATTTCAATCATTGGTTAGACATCACGCTTTTGTTGCTTTACATTCTCTTCCGGGGATTTTCATCCGATGTTAATCATCAGTTAAGCGACTATCACAAAGATCGGGCAACCGGGACAACAACCTTTGCCGTTAGTAAAGGCTATCAACGGGTTGCAAAGGCCTTTTATTTTTCATTAAACGCGGAACGTATTCTTTTGGGCCTTATTCTGATCCGTCTGATGCTTATTCTGCACTTGCAAAATATTTGGCTCAATGCCTTGTTTTACGCTTTAGTAGCCCTTTATTTTATTGCCCTGGCCGTTCATTATTTAAAAAGTTTAAAAGATTCCAGGGAGCGGCGGGCCAATCCTTTTCAGCCGAATCAAAGGAGTTTGGTGCAATTTCTGCATCATGCCTTCCCTTCGGTCGGTTTGCCCGTGGGACTTAACCTCATTTTATTATTTAAATATTTTCCGTTTTTTTGGATATTGTTGATTCAGATCATGGCAAAACGCCTGTATTCCATAGATATTATTAGAAATAATTTTTTAATCCGTACTTTAGCTAAATTTTTGAGATCTTAAGGTGAGCACCATGAAGACCGTTTTAATCCTTTTAATCGCGTTGACGTTTGCCGGCGCCCAAACATACATTATTCCCGATTTGCAGCGGGATGATTTTAAAGATTTAAAGAGCTGGTGGACGGTTAATATTTGGGGAGACAATCATACATGGGCAATCCCCAACGGCTATTTTATTGCCAATTTAAATAATGCCTTAAACGGGGGGCAGGGCGGCTCCCTGCAATCCGATGGGGAGGGAATGGAAAATATCGGTTTCAGCACGGCATACACCATGATGATTTATTCAAAAGATGATACGATCGATGCCCGAATTCGGATTAAGTATTTAACACCGCTTTTGCCGGGCAGTCGCGGATACGGTTTATGGCATTCGGAAGCCGTGCCCATTACCATCAATCAGGCCACCTGGTTCATGGAGCAAAAAGCCGATACCTCTTATGATTGGGCCCCTGAAGAAAATTGGTGGTACGGACGTATTTCCCGAGGCGTTTCCGAATCCAATGAGGTAAAAGCCAC
>JALWEA010000005.1 GCA_027039465.1 Calditrichia bacterium
TAAATCGTACGATTTTTTTCGTAGCGCACACCAGGTAAAAACATAAATTTTTTTCCATAGTGCATTTCGGTCATTACGTACGCGCCGAAATAATCTTCGGTACCGTGATAATCGGGCCGGATGGAATTCGGCCAGTGTCTCCAAAGTAAAGGTGCCCCGTTTAAGCCTTTGCGAACATTGTCGGGTGTGGTGGAAAGCATATCGTATAGTTGATGCAACAAATCAAAACGTGGAGTCGGACCGAAAACAAATTGGCCGTTTAGAAAGGTTCGTTTATCCGGACTCGGATCAATAAACAGTCGATAAGGTAATTTTTCACGCACGGCCGAACCGACATCCATTTCGTTCATCCACGGAAAATGAGCGCGAATGGAATCCATGCAGTATTGGTAGGGTTGAAATTTTCGGGCCCAACTGTCTTCGTTATTACGGCGGTATTGATGCCGGTATTTTATTCCGTATTTGATTTTTGAAGTTAATTTTTTAATGGAAGGCAAAAGCGATTCGAAATTAATGGCTGCGGTAATTCGGTTTTCCACCGTTTTTTTCTTCGAAGCGTTTAGAGCATCAATGTACGTATTGTCCAAATCGTTCTTTGCGGAATCGACCAACGTAAAAGGATTTTCAAAACCGGAAGTATTCCAAAAAGCCGACCTTTCCAAAAAATCATAATTGAGAGTGAGCGGATTAACATTTTGCGAATAAGAATTCGCCAATACGGCATTCAACTTATGTCGACCGAACTTATATTCAAAATTCAATTCGTTTGAAATCAAAGTAAGTTCATTGCTATTGTCGGAAATCGAATGAATATGCGCATTGCTCGAAGCATTAAAATTCTCGCTCCATCGCTGCAAATCGGTTACGGATCGATTGGCAAAATTACTAAATAAAATGGATCCGTTTCTTAACTGGTAATCCAAAACCAATGAAGCGCCAAACCGTTTTTTTATGCGGTGAACTTTCTGAAAATTGGTGCTTTGCGCGATTACTTTATTCCACTCTTCAAGGGATGGATTGATGATATCGTAGCCGACATTCAATTGATCGGCGCTTCTGTTTCTTCGTTCCACATCCGCCTGGGCGAACAAGCCAAATCGTTTGTGCCAAAAACGCCGGTTCATTCCAAATACAAATTTATAATCGCCGTAAGCCTTTTCCAGCCCGTTGTACCCGCCCTGAACAATTCCGTTTAAGTGCAAACCTTTACCTTTGGGTGTGGCTTTCCTGATCTGAAAATTGACGGTTCCGCCGACCACATCCGCATCCTGATCCGGTGTAATCGCTTTGATAACTTCAATTCCCTGAAGCATATATGGTGAGATCATGCTAATATCCGTACTCCGATCTCCCCGTCCCGTTCCGGCAACTTGAACACCATTAACGGTTATTGTGTTGTATTTGGGAGAAAGTCCGCGAATAACCACTTTATTTCCCTCACCCCCGCTCCGAAGTATCGAAACGCCCGGCAACCTTGCCACGGATTCCGCAGCATTGGCATCGGGAAGTTCCTGAATTCGCGCCGAAGAGACCACACTCTTTATGGAATTGGACGAAAGCTGTTGATTTATGGCCGCAATTTGCCCTTCCGCCTGGGCCGTCACAACAACTTCTTTACCTTGTAAAACGGCAAACTTCAATTTAAAATTACATTTTGTAACTTTATTTTCCCGAACGGTAACTTTTTTACTTGCGGGAAGGTAGCCGATATATTTCACCACCAATTCATACTTTCCGGGAGGCAGTTTGGTAATCAGATAATAACCCTGCAAATTCGTAGCCGCACCCAATTGCGTCCCTTTAACGAGGACATTGGCACCCGGCAAAGGTTCACCCGTGGATGCATCACGAACATAGCCTTTAATCGTCCCTGTTTCCACGACGCTTGCTAGAGAATGCTGCCATGTAAGGCCAATCCAAATTATGAAAGTTATTAACCCGAAACGTCTGAAAACTATTTTCATAGCTCCTCCGTTACAAACATTCTCAATGAATCCTTTTTTCATTTTGGAATTAGCAAACAGCCTTCCCTTTGATAAATGTTTTATTAAATTCACTTCATTACAAATGGGCCGAGCGCATTGGGAGCCGGTTTCAATTTCTGCTCCCAGCTTGCCAACAGCCGTTTTAATTCCTGCAGTTCGTTACGATAACGGGGATCGTCCGCCAAATTTCGGGTTTCCCACGGATCGTTTTTTATGTCGAACAGTTGAACGGTCGGGTCGTTTCGATAGGCGATCATTTTAAACGTTTCGGTTCGAACCATGCGCCCGTAGTCATTCATCACTTCGGAAACCACAAATTCCCGCCAGCTACGGGCTTTGCCTTTCAGTACGGGCAAAAGGCTTCTTCCGCGCATCAACGGCGGCGCGGGAACCCCGGCTAAATCGCACACCGTGGGCACAATATCCGTTCCGGATACCAAATGCGTCTCATCAACTTTGTTTTCAGAGAAGCGGCCGGGGAAAGAAAAAATCAACGGTACGTTAACGGCTTCTTCGTACAGAAAATTTTTAAGAACCGTGCTGTGCCTGGCACGGCCTTCTCCGTGATCAGAGGTAAAAATCACTAAGGTATTATTTTCAAAGCGCGAAGCCTCAAGGGCATCCAACACCCGCCCCAATTCCCGATCGGCTTCTTCCACCATGCGGTAATAACTCCATAGATAATAGCGCCAATTCAGCGGCGTCCATTCCGGCATGCGCGCAATTTGAGCGCGCGCCGCTTCTTTCAGCAAAACATTAAAATTGGGCGGCAACGGGGGTAATTGATCTTCGATTCCTTTAACGGGCAGCGTGTTAAAGGGCGTTTTATTTCGCAGAATCCAGCCGCAAACATCATGGGGTTGCAAAAGCGAGGTAACTAAAAAGAAAGGCTTTTCGCTACGGTAATTCCGTAAAAAACTTTCACTAGCCATGGAAACGGTACGGTCTCCGACGGTACCGCGCAGATAAATTCCGCCCGGTAAAACTTTAAAACCAGGAATGCGTGTTGGATAGCCATCCGGCAAATGCCATTTACCGGCGTAAACGGTTTCGTAGCCGTATTGAGATAACCATTGCCCCAAATTGGGAATGCTTTTACGAATCGGCAAACCGTTGTGAATAACGCCCGTCTCCGAACTCATGCGCCCGGTAAACATGCTGCTGCGCGCCGGAGAACAAATCGGATTGGCGCTGTATGATCGGGCGAAAGTGACGCCGCGCTGTTTCAGCCGATCCAAATTCGGCGTGCGCGTGAATGCATTCCGCAAAGAAGAAAGTGTTTCCAAACCCTGCTGGTCGGTAATAATAAGCAAAATATTCGGCCTGCTTTTGGTAACGGCCGCCCGGCTCAATCCTCCCAAAATCGGTTGCAAGGCAAGAGCCGCGCCGCCTTTTATGCCCACATCCAAAAATTGCCTTCGGGTAAGGGATTTTTTTTCGGCCATTTTATTGGCTCCTTTCAACGATGCTTGAGCCGTTTTTTAAGTAGGGATTTCACCTGCGGGTTTAAGATAAACGCCTGCATGCCGCTCAAAGCGACCAATAACCGTCCTTGCAAATCGATGTAATAGAAATAAGGAAGCATGCCACGACCGGTATGTTGATACAGCTTAACGGTTACTTCCATACCGGCAAACGGAATTTGGCGTTGGCCTAAAAAACGAATGTGTTGCTCTTCTTTGATTTTTTCAAGTTCATCAAGTAAAGTAAAAAGCGGCAGCTCCTTTGCGCCGTTCAATGAAAGACGCTGTAAAGCATCCGGCAGGCACCAATTGCAGCTAACGGGTCCGGCGATTTTTTTACGCGTCTGTCCGTCGATAAGTTGGTTGCCTTGCAAGCTTCCTTTTTTATCCAACCCGATGCGATTGATTGGCAAATCGGAATTAAAGGAGCGCACGTCGAAATTCTTCGTCCATTTAAGCGGTGTTGCAAAACGATCGTTTAAACAGGTAATTTCCGCTTTTTGAACGCTCAAGCTATGCTGTTCGATCATTTGCTGTTCTACGGAAAGATTGAATGTATCGCTTCCCTTGGGCAGTGTCTTCTTAATTTGTACGTAACCGTGATGACTCGACTCTTTGATATTTGGGGTTAGCAGCCAAATTTCCCACGTCAATTGCCACGAGCCCTGCGCATCAAAAGCGCCGGAAGCGTATTCCACATCCAATGCACCGTATTGGGCCAACGCTTCGATGGTAAGCGGTAATCGCCAATGCGGATTATTATTGTGGCCCTTTTTCTTCCTCTTCTCTTTCATACTTAAAACTTTTTAATTTCTCCTTACGTTACTTTTTACAAACAAATAGTAACCCGCCCCCTTTTCGATCTCAAAACAAAACGTCTCTCAAAAGACCGGTCGAGCCCATCCTTGTGCCCGAAGAGAGCAGGTTACCGTTTGTAAATTCTTGCTTTTACGGCCGCGCCGGGATCAGAATGTCAACCCGTCGCCGCCGGCAATCTCCGTTACTCACAACCGACTTTACAATTGCGCGCATCGCGAATAAATTCGCCTTTGCGTTTTACGGGAATCTCGTCTCCGTTGGTGGTTTCCAGCCATGTGAATACCTGATTGCGCAAATCTTTAATCAGCTTTTGGTACTGAGGTTCATTGATCAGGTTGTTCATCTCTTTGGGATCGTTTTTAATATCATACAGTTCTTCCGTGTCCCAAACGCCCCAGTAATACATGTATTTGTATTGATCGGTGCGAATACCAAAGACCGTCGGCGTCATGGGGAAAGCGCGCTCCCAGTAATATTCGTAGAAAATCCGATCGCGCCATTTCGGTTTTTCCCCTTTTAACAACGGCAGGAATGACATACCGTCCATGTATTTGGGTTTTTCCAATCCGGCGGCATCCAAAATTGTGGGAGCAATATCGATGTTCTGCACCATGGGATCGATGACCGTACCAGGTTTAATCAAACCGGGCGCATAAGCCAGCAACGGTACACGGATCGATTCTTCGTACATTTGCCGTTTATCGATCAGGCCGTGCTCACCCATCATCAAACCGTTGTCGCCCATGTAAAGCACTAGTGTGTTGTCAGCCAAGCCGCTTTTCTCCAAATAATCCAAAATACGGCCGATGCTGTCATCCAATGTTAAAAGCGTTTCGCAATAACGCCGTACGTAATCATCGAAGTTAAATTGGTTGTAATACATGTAATCGACGCCGTGCCAACTGTTACGTTGCAAACGTACCCACAACGGTTTGCCGCGGTAATTCTCGGGTGTATTGGCCATGCTCTTGGGATGCGGCACTTTTTCGTGAGCATATTTCCCTTTGTATTTCGGTTCCGGCTCGAACATGGCGTGAACAGCTTTGTGCGACAGATACAGGAAAAACGGTTTTTCTTTTTGCTGATCCACCCAATCCAAAGCGTAGTCCGTCAGAATATTGGTGATGTAACCTTTTCGTTTCAGACGTTTACCGTCAATATTCAATTCGGGATCAAAATACTCACCCTGACCTTTAAAACTGATCCATTTGTCAAAACCTTTGCGCGGCATGTCATTGCCTTGCTTTTCGCCCATGTGCCATTTGCCCATGAAGGCCGTTTTGTAGCCTGCCTTTTGTAGGTATTGAGGGAAATAAATCAAATCTTCTTTAACCGGCGATTGATTGTCCACCACTTTATGTTTGTGAGCGTACAAACCCGTTAGAATGGTAGCCCGGCTCGGCGAGCACAACGAAGTTGACACAAAAGCGTTTTTCAGGTGCGCCCCCTGTTTGGCCATGCGATCCATGTTGGGCGTTTGCAAAAACGGCGGATTGCCCATAAAACTCATAAAATCGTAACGGTGATCGTCAGACAGAATAAAAATAATATTCATCGGTTTTTGGCCCGATTTGCGTTTGAGTGTTTCCAAACCGGCCAGCGCTTTGGCTTTACCGGCAACGCTCAGTAACGGTGCGGCCGCCATTCCCGCGCCGA
>JALWEA010000006.1 GCA_027039465.1 Calditrichia bacterium
TTGATTTTCATCGATATCCAAAGATTTCTTAAACAAATCCACTGCTTTTTCTTTTTTGCCTTTCTGATAATAAATGCGCGCCAAATCATTCCAGGCCGGAGCAAAATTCATTTCGATTTCAAGAATTTGATGCAAAACCTTTTTGGCTTCATCGGTTTTTTCCAACATTTCCAAAGCCAACGCCGTGCCGTACAGGGCCTCAATATCCTGCGGATTATCCTTCAGCTTGTCCTGAAAGCAAGCGATTGCCTGCTCGGCATTTCCTTTTTGCAAAGCCTGCATGCCGTCCGTCAAATGAACTTTGTCCTGTTTTTGTCCGGTCGGTTGATCGGATGTTTGTTCTTGACTTTTACCGGTAATTTCAAGAATTTTTCGCGCCAATTGATTTTCCCGGTCAATTTGCAGCACTTTTTGAGCATATTCGGCGGCCTCTTTGGGACGCTCGGCTTCCAAATACAAATTTGCCAGATAAATTAAGGTAGGAACATCGTTCGGATTTGTTTTTAAAATTTGGTTCAACATTTCCACCCCCTTGGCATAATCTTCCTTTTCGATCAGTACCGCAGCATAACTGCGTTTGGCTTCCAAAAATTTAGGATCTATCTGCAAGGCACGGTTAAATGTCTTTTCCGCCTCATCATAGCGTTTTTCGGCCAGAAATATTTGTCCTAGCAAATTGAGAATCATCGGATCGTTCGGTGCATAATCATACGCGACTTTAATCTGTTCCAATGCCCAATCGAGTTTATTTTGATAGAAGAAAATCAAGGCCAAATAAAATCTTGCTTCCAAATCCAAAGGATTTTCAATCAAAATCTTTCGCGTTAAAGTCAGCGCTTCGTCCAATTTTTGCTGATTTAACAGGGCATTGATTTTTTCCTTACGTTTGGCGTGCACCTGTGGAAGCGGATTTTTCAATTCCAGCAATTCTTCATAATCCACATTGGGCCACTTTCTAAAAAAGATACGCGCTTTTTCTTTCATGGACTGATTATAAGCAATATTGTTCGCCTTGAAGGTTTGACTGCCGTAATGATGAATGAAAACTCCTTCGTGCACCATAATAGCCAGCTTACCATGATAACGAACACGCAGGCACAAATCGTCGTCTTCAAAATTTCCGGTACCGAAACTTTTGTCAAATCCACCCAACTTTCTAAATACATTGGTGGGCATGAGCATGCAAAAACCGGCAATACGACGGCGCGGCGTGATTTTATTCTTATTGATGCGCCGTACCTGCGCTGCAAATTGGTGAAAGCCGTCTTCATCACTGTAAGGTATTTTTTCAATGCGTTGCAATCCGCTTATGGAATTGGTAATCGGGCCTACCATCCCGATTTGCGGATTTCTTTGGATTGCATAAACCAGTTCGGTCAGCCAACCGTCCGAAACCAAAACATCGTTATTCAAAAAGAGCACATATTTGCCTCGCGCTTTGCGCGCGCCCTGATTATTCCCGTAAGCGAATCCTTTGTTGGTTTTATTGAAAATGACGCGAATATGCGGATATTCTTTACTTAATTTTTGTAAATATTGCACGGTTCCGTCTTTTGAACCGTTATCCACAAAAATAATTTCGTAGGGAACATCCGTATGTTCCAAAATGCTCTTTACGCATTTTTTGGTGTACTCAAGCGCATTAAAGGTGAGCATGACGATGGAAACTTCCGGCCAGCGGGCAAAACCGAATGCCCGATCTTCCTGAAAAACCGCTTGTAATTTTTTCTTTACGGCTTTCGGCCCCCAGCGATTTTCCACCAATGCTCTGCCTTGCCGGGAGAGCTTTTCCCAAAGCGCTTGATCATTGTATAGCCGCACCACTTCCCGGGCAAAGTCTTGCGCATTATTGGCAATCAAAGCATGAACTTCATGTTGTAAATCCATGCCCTCGCCTCCGATTGAAGTGGTAACAACCGGTAAACCGTAAGAAAGCGCCTCGCCGATTTTGCCCTTCATACCCGCACCGTAACGCAACGGACTCACGGAAACACGCGCCTGCAGCAAATACGGCGTCAATTCCGGAACAAAGCCCGTAACAATAATGTCATCGCTATTTAATTTTTGAATTTCAGGCGTTGGATTATTACCGACAATGTAAAACTTTACTTCCGGTAATTTCTGCTTGATTTCGGGAAAAATATCGCGGACAAAATATTGAATTGCATCCACATTGGGCGGATGAGCAAAATTCCCGACAAACAATAAATCTTTGGTTTCCGAAAATTTTTTGTGGTAGGTAACCGGTTGATGAATATTGGGAATCACATCAATCGGCACCGATCCGATTTTGTCTGCAATTTGCACTTTATCCTGCTCGGTAACCACCCAAACACGATCGGCCTTTCGGTAAACATTTAATTCCCGTTGTTTTCTTGCCAATGCTTCTTTCTTTAATTTTTTATCTTTGTTCAGTTCTGCCTGGCGTAATTCACGCACAAAATGGATATCGACGGAATCCACAATTATTCGGGTTTTAGGTGAATATTTCCGAATGATCGCAGTGTAATATTCAGCTAAAAACCAAAAGGAAATAATGGCGTAATCAAAAGCGCGTTCTTTAAAAATCAATTCATAAGGAATCGGAGGTACAATTTTGTGCAGTACTAATTTTGCCGCATTTAATGCCGCTTCATCATTCTCGTACACTTCAATACCGAGCTGCTGCATAACGAATTTATATTTTGGATCCGTTGAGCCGATGCGCGCAATAAAGGTAATATGCATGTCCATTTCTTTTAAAAGCTTCAGATAATTGAATAAGCGCAAGGAGCCTGATGCTCTGTCCCACATAGGGAGAAACGGATCCGCAACTAAAATGCGCAAGCGTACATCGCGCTGCGAGGCGAAGGGTACATTCTCGGGGTTATTTTCCCACTGCTTTTGCAATACCGTTTGCCATTTTTCCACAAATTTACCATGATTGATTTGCTGATACTTTTTGAATCCGCTGGCCAGATCCGTACCGGCGGTCTGACCTTCATAATGGATGACCACGCTGGCCGGTTGGTAATAAACCTGATATCCTTCGCGGCGGGCACTGAAGCATAAATCGGTATCTTCATAATAAGCCGGAGAATAACGAAGATCAAATCCGCCGATTTTATCCCAAAGGCTGCGTTTAATCATTAAGGCGGCGCCGGAAACGTAATCCACTTTGCGCACAAAATTAAAACGTGGATCTGCGGGATTTAAACCGCGTCCGTAATTCCACCCGTTGCCGTCGGAAAAGATGATGCCGCCCGCCTCCTGCAATTTGCCGTCCGGAAAGACCAATTTGGCGCCCACAATTCCGGCATCTTCTCTTGTTTCGGCCAAACGCACCATATTGAGTAACCAATTAGGCTGCACTTCGGTGTCGTTATTTAAAAACAATAAATAATCCCCTTTGGCCACAGCTGCCCCGGAATTACAACCGCCCACATAGCCCAAATTTTCTTCGTTGAATACGGCACGAACATTACCCGCTTTGATTTTGCCAAGATAATTGCGCGTATCATCGGTGGAACCGTTGTCAACGAAAATAACTTCGTAATTTCCGTATTTGGTGTTTTTTAGAATGGCCTTTAAACATTGATGTGTTAATTCCAATTTGTTAAATACAGGTATGATAATAGAGACAAGGGGCGGGGGTGAATCATTAGTTTTTTTAGATGCCATTTTTCCTCCCGTTCACGAAACTTTTCCGGTATTTTGATCCCGGGAAAGTTTAAACCGTAATTAATTTAAAGTTTCTTTAAGTTGAATTTCTTTCCGTTTTTAAACATCGACCAAGTCAAAAACAAACCGACTGCGAACGCAGTGCTTTTTTTAACAAAATCAAGAATTCATTTTTAAGTGCACAAAAGTTTTACGAATCGGAAATATGGTTACATGAATTTTAAAATGCTCAAATTCATCACTTCGCTAGTGGATTGCAAAGTCGCCTGATAGGCCACCTGCTGCGATTTTAGATTGACCAATTCTTCTTCCAAGACCGCATCTTCTTCCTGCGAAATAAATTTCCGGAAATTCTCATTGGTTGTAGTGAGTCGATCTTTGATTAATTGCAAATTATTGATCTTCGAACCATAAACCGTCGAGAGTCGCAAAACGCTTTTTTCCGCACTTTTTAAATTTTCAACCGCCGTTTTAATGGCATCCTGGTCACCGCTTTCCAGTGCTTCAATGGTATCTTTCATCGCAGCAAAAAAATTGGTATTCATCAATTCATCGCCGCTGACATTAATGTCCATAACAATCTGTTTGGAAATGCGTCGTTTAATTTTGCCGTCATTGCCGTTGTAAGTGACATCGAGCCCGTTTTGTTGGAAGGGTTTGCTTATTTTGGTTTCGGTGCCGCCAAACGTATTTTTGCCCATGTATGTGGAATTGGCCACCGCTACCGATTCTTCCAAAATACCCCTTAATTGAGCAGCAATGGCCTTGCGTACATCATCCGTGGTAACGGCATCCAAACCGTGGGTGGCATCGGTAACGGCCTCCATAGCGTGCTGGTGCAGTTGATCCAACAAGGAGCTCGTATTGTCCATCCAGGCTTGTGAATCATCTACATTTTTTAAAAATACTTCATTCTGACGATAAGCCTCATGTAAACGCTGAGCCCTGGAAAACCCAACCGGATTATCCGAAGGCTTCTCAATTTTTTTCTGAGTTGCAATGCGCTCCTGAGTTTTCATCATGTCCGCCCGATTTTGAAAAAGGCGGGCAATCGCATTGCGCATGAACATTGCAGAAGTTACACGCATGGTATTTTCCTAATGCTTACTTAAACCATTTGAAGCACGGTAGTCATCATTTGATCTACCGTGTTGACCATCTTTGCCGCCGCGCTATATGCCTGTTGATACTGAACCATCTGGGTCATTTCCTCATCCATGGAAACGCCGGTTACGGCATCACGCTGGTTTTTAAGCTGATCGATGATCATTTTTTGGCTGTTTTCGTTAAAATCAGCTTCCTGAACTTTGTCACCAAGCTGAGTGAGGAAGGACTGATAATATTCATGAGCTGTGCCCTCGTTAAAAATTGATTTTGACTGTAAATCGCTGATGTCGCTGGCAATACTGCCGCTGCCGACGGCTTCACCCGGACGGCGACTAGCCACCAGCGAAGGATCGTTGATAATTGCCTGATTCACTTTAAAATCGGCCATGCCTTTGATATCCGAGTCAAAAAAATCAAGTCCGCCTACGCCTTTGGCGTTTTCGCCCTGGCGGTGAATTTTATTAACCGCTTCCGCCAATCCCCGCGCCAATTCATCCAACTTATTTTTGTACTCAGGTAGGGTTGAGTTATTCATCTCCAACAAGCCGGCAATTTCGCCGTTATCCATATTTAAAACATGGCCGCTTGATTTAAGAACGACTTGCAACTGAGATGTATTATTTTTGGTAACTTCGTTTATTTTTAATTCGTTTAACGTATCGTAAGAAACCAATAAAATACCATCGGAATAAACGTTGACTTCACCGTTTTCTTTTTCTTTGATTTTTAAATTGATTTTTTGGGAGAGATCATCCAAGATTTTATCGCGCTGATCCAACAGATCAGGATTTGTCTGCACACGGATTCGGCGATTTATCTTCTGCAAAAGCCGCAGTTTTTGGTTAATATCTTTAAGTTGAAGTTTTACTTCGGGTTTGATCTGATCCTTAATGTTCTGCAGATCTCCGTTAATACGCTGAAAATTATCCGCCAGCACCATACCTTTGTCAACCACCAAATTGCGGGCATAATCGCTTTCCGGATCCTGCGCCAAATCGTTCCAGGCCGAATAGAAATCATTCAATACTTTGGAAAGACCGGAATCGCTGTTTTCATCGAAAATACCTTCAATTTGGGAAAGCAAACGATGGGTGCTTTTGTATTTCCCGAAAAGCTGGTTCTCGGAATAGATTTGATATTCGGCAAAACGTTGGCG
>JALWEA010000007.1 GCA_027039465.1 Calditrichia bacterium
TTCCGGCGCCAAACAGTAAACGTTTGGTGCTTATTACCGGCGCGCGCCAAACCGGCAAAACCACGTTAGCGCGCAAATTGTATTCAACTTTAAACTACATTAATCTGGATGCTCCGGAAAACCGCGAGATCGTGCGTGAAATACCCACTGCAGCCTGGGGACGCGACATCGGCGCCGCCATTATTGATGAAGCACAAAAAGAACCGGTTGTGTTTGATAAAGTTAAATATGCCTACGACGCCGGAGACATTACATTTCAAGTACTGTTGGGCTCCAGTCAAATTCAATTAATCAAACGCATTCGTGAATCTTTAGCCGGACGGGTTTTTATTTATGAACTCTGGCCGCTTATGATGAATGAATTGCTATTTGGCGAAGATGATGATCCGAAACCTCCTTTGGTTGACCGTTTATTTTCAGATCAATCCGTAACCGATATTTTTAAACAACTTCCTACGATTGAATTGGACGAAGAATACGCAAAACACAAAGCTGCGGAAAATTACCTGTTGCGTTGGGGCGGAATGCCAGCCTTACTACCGTTAAATGATGCGGAACGAACCAAGTGGCTACGTGATTATGAATACACCTATCTTGAACGTGATTTGGCCGATCTGGCGCGCCTGAACGATTTAATTCCTTTTAGAAAAATGCAGAAACTGACGGCATTACGTTCTGCCAATTTATTGAACTTTTCCGAATTGGCAAGAGACGCCTCCATTTCTGTCCAGACAGCCAGAAATTATTTGCAATATTTACAAATTTCCTATCAAGTGCTTTTATTGCAACCGTATTACCGCAATCTGACCAGCTCCGTGGTTAAGACTCCAAAAGTATATTGGTTAGACATAGGATTATTACGGACTTTAACCGGTTTTGAAGGAGAGGCTTCCGGCCACATTTATGAAACCATGGTCGTTGGAGAGCTTTTCAAATGGATGCGCACTTGCCAAAAGAATGCGGAGCTTTTTTTCTATCGAACCCGATCGGGTTTGGAAGCGGACATATTGCTGCAAACGCCATCCGGTTACATAGGAATGGAAATTAAGGCGCGGGAGCAGGTGTTTTCTTCCGACACAACCGCATTAAAGAAAGTGGCGGCGGCTCTTGGTGAAAAATGGCGCGGAGGATTGATCGTCTATCGGGGAAAACGTATTTTTCATCTCAGCGATCCGGACATCTGGGCGGTTCCATCTTGGCGATTATTCACTTAACATTCGCCGGAATAAACGTCCGTTTTAATTTCCTCAGCACCCACTAACCGTTCCGATTACACCGGATTGGGAATATCCACAAATTCCACATCCAAACCGGACATGCTGCGCAAATGATCGCCTAATGCCAAAACTCCGAACCGCTCGGTGGCATGATGCCCGGCACTAATAAAATGAATGCCCTCTTCTTTCACGTAATGCAAAATGTGTTCACTCACTTCGCCCGTAATGTAAGCATCCAGTCCTTCGGCAACGGCCTGTTTTACGTCTTTTTGCGCTCCGCCGCTGATAATTCCAATCTTGGCTACTTTTTCCGGTCCGAAGGGGAAAACGAGCGCATCGGGATTGATTTTTTCCTTAATGAGATTGAAAAAGGCTTCTTTATGCGTATGCGTCAGTCTGCCTTTAAATCCGATCAGCTTACCCTTGTATTCGCCAAAAGGCTCCAAATCCAGCAATTCCAGCGTTTTGGCAATTTGCACATTGTTGCCCACCTGTTCATGCGCGTCCAAAGGCAAATGGTAGGCCAGCAAATTAATATTATGCTCAAGTAGTAACTTTACCCGCTTTTTAAATCCGCCGCGAAAAACCGGCCTTTCAAAATCCCAGATAATGCCGTGGTGCACAATAATGGCGTCGGCTTTTAACTCGATAGCTTTTTCAAACAAATCCACGCAAGCGCTGACTCCGGTTACCACTTTTTTGATTTCGG
>JALWEA010000008.1 GCA_027039465.1 Calditrichia bacterium
GCCGGATGTCATTGTAGGAGCGAGCGCAGCGAGTGACGCGGCAATCCCTTCCAAAGCAGCAACAGATTTACTGAATTCTTAGTTCCGACGCAGTTACTCGGCATTCGGCCACAATTTTGCGTGCCAATGGGCGAATAATCACTTCAATTCAAACAATTCACCAAATGCACGCGGCTAATTGGGCACCCTTCCCTACGATTCGTAGGGAAGGGAGGGGATGGGTCTTAATAACGAACTTGCCAACTTAACATGTCAATAGTAGCGTAGCGACGAAGCAATCTCCTACGAACCAGCTCGGTCCGGAAATGTTGTTAGAGATTGCCACGTCCCGATAAATCGGGACTCGCAATGACAGGCCGGTGCAGCAACCGTGTCGCGCCCATTAAATTTAAGTATTTTCAATTTCAAAAAGCCAAATTTTTATACTTAGCAAACACTCCATTTTAACTTTCTTCAAAATTCCTGTCTTGCTTACATTTGTTAGGTTGGTTATATTTGTTTTTTAAGAAAATATGGTTTCCAGATCAGTTATTAGTTTTTGCTCAAGTAACAGGAAGGAAAGTAGGAATGGCACAAATTATTCGCATTAGTGAATCCGGAAAATATGAAAATCAGGAAGTAACCATTCAGGGATGGTTGTACAATAAACGTTCCAGCGGCAAAATACGCTTTTTATTGGTTCGGGACGGTTCGGCCATTATTCAATGTGTCGTTGTCAAGAATGAAGTTTCAGAAGATGTTTTTGAACGCACCGAATTGCTGACGCAGGAAACCTCGTTGCGCGTTACCGGTAAATTGGTGGCAGACAAACGCGCACCCATCGGTTACGAATTGCACGTCAGCGATATTGAAATCATTCAAATTGCGCAGGATTATCCCATTACGCCCAAAGAGCACGGCGTTGATTTTTTGATGGACCATCGCCATCTTTGGATCCGTTCCAAACGGCAACATGCCATTCTGCGCATTCGGCATGAAATTATTAAAGCGGCCCAGGATTTTTTTAATAACCGTGATTTCATTAAGGTGGATTCGCCCATTTTTACGCCCAATGCCGCCGAAGGAACAACCACTTTGTTCAAAACCGATTATTTCGGAAGTCCGGCTTACCTGACGCAAAGCGGTCAATTGTACGCCGAAGCGGCTTGCATGGCCTTTGGGCGGGTTTACTGTTTTGGCCCGACCTTCCGCGCTGAAAAATCCAAAACGCGCCGTCACTTGACCGAATTCTGGATGATTGAGCCGGAAGTAGCTTTCTTTGATTTACAGGATGATATGCAGTTGGCCGAAGAGTTTGTTTCCTACATCGTACAAACCGTGCTTAAAAATCGTAAACAGGAATTGGAAACGCTGGAACGCGATACGACAAAATTGGAAAAGGTCTCACCGCCGTTTCCCAAAATTCATTACAACGAGGCGGTCGAAATTCTCAAGAAGAACGGGGTAGAGTTCACTTACGGCGATGATTTCGGCGGAGCCGATGAAACCGTGCTTTCCGATCAGTTTGAAAAACCGGTCATCGTGCACCATTACCCGGCGGAAGTCAAAGCTTTTTACATGAAGCGCGACCCCGAGGAACCGCAGTTTGCCCTGGCAATGGACATGCTGGCGCCGGAAGGCTATGGGGAAATCATCGGCGGATCGCAGCGTGAAGACGATTACGACACCTTGCTGCAACGCATTCGCGAACACAATTTGAGTGAAGAAGCCTTCAAGTGGTATCTGGATTTGCGCAAGTACGGTTCCGTACCGCATTCGGGTTTTGGCTTAGGTATCGAACGCACCGTGGCCTGGATTACGGGCGTGAAACACGTGCGGGAAACTATTCCTTTTCCACGCCTGATGCAACGCATTTATCCTTAAAATCGGGTACGGCGAAATTCCCATTATACCATTAACCATTTAACCATTCAATGAACTTTTATGAAACGACTGATCGCGATTGTCGGGGGTAGGGAAGCCTCCCCCGAACTTTTGGAACAGGCAACGCAGGTAGGACGTTTAATCGCTCGTAGCGGTTTCGGGCTGGTGTGCGGCGGCATGGGCGGCATTATGGAAGCGGCGGCCAAAGGCTGCAAAGAAGAAGGCGGCTTGACCGTGGCCATTCTGATGCAAGACGATCCCCAATACGCCAATCCGTACATGGATGTGGTCATTCCCACCGGTTTGGGCATTGCCCGGAATTTGTTAGTCGTGCGTTCGGGAGAAGCGGTCATTGCCATTGACGGCAAATACGGCACGCTTTCCGAAATCGCTTACGCGCTGCAAATCAACAAACCGGTGATCGGCATTAAAACCTGGGATGTTTCCGAAGCAATTATTAAAGTAAATTCAGCCGAAGAAGCCATTAAAGAGGTGTTGAAAGTTTTGCCATGAAAAAGGCCTTTCACATCGTGGTTAAAGGACGCGTACAGGGCGTTGGCTACCGTTGGTTCACGCGTCAGATGGCGCAACAGTTAGGTATTGCCGGCTTTGTGCGTAATTTGCCCAACGGCGATGTTGAAGTGGTGGCCGTGGGTGAAGAAGATGCCATGGAGTCGTTTATTGCTCAACTGAAAAAAGGCCCTGGCTTTGCCTACGTTTCAGACATGGTTATTGATCCTGTTCCGTTGGATGAGGCTCCGTACCATTCTTTTGAAGTAACCTTTTAGAAAAGGATAGAATCGATGGAAGAACGTATTCAAAAAATTAGCGAAGCTATTCGTACCATTCCCGATTTTCCCAAAAAGGGCATTCAGTTCAAAGATATTACGCCTCTTTTGGCCAATGCAGAGCTCTTTGCAGAGGCCATTAATTGGTTCGCCGATTCGGTTAAGGATTTGGGAATCGAAGTCATTGCCGGAATTGAATCGCGCGGCTTTATTTTTGGCGCGGCCCTTGCGCTGAAAATGGGCGTAGGCTTTGTTCCGATTCGTAAGCCTGGTAAATTGCCGTACAAAACCTTTAAAGAAGAATACGCCTTGGAATACGGAACAGACGCTCTGGAAATCCATCAGGACGCAATCAAAAACGGGCAAAAAGTTCTGTTAATTGATGATTTGTTAGCGACCGGCGGAACCGCTTTAGCGGCCGCAAAATTAATCGAAAAATGCGGTGGGGAAGTGGCGGCCATTCGCTTCTTGATTGAACTTGATTTTTTGAACGGTATTCAAAAAATTAAAAATTATTCGGTTGAATCATTGGTCCATTTCTAATGCATTTTTACAGAAGGCATCAAACGTATTTTTGCTTTAACAAATTTGTTTTTTTATTGAATTGCTTTTAAATTTGCACACTTTAAAAATGCCCCTGTAGCTCAGTGGATAGAGCAGAGGCTTCCTAAGCCTTGTGTCGGGTGTTCGAATCACCCCAGGGGTACTTTTAATTTTATTAATCCGAAAAAATATTTAACACGTTTCTTAAATTTTTTTCCGAATAATTCTTTTTTTGCCTTAATAAAAGTCATCAACCCCCGACTAAAGAAGCAGATAGGTCATTAATAAAATAATGGCAAGATTTGTACCTTTAAATCGATTTTATTTCATATAGATGCTACGGATAGGAAGGTGGTATCTTGGGAGTAGAAAAGTACTTCCGCAGCAATTTGTCTGTTCGGGAAATGATTCGGAAGCCTTTCTGCTCTCAATTCTCGTTAATGGAAGTAATTTTCTGCACTCAAAATCCTATCTCCTATCGAGTAGCAACCGGGTAGTCAGCACTCGTGGTGGCTGCCCGTCCCCTTCGGGGGATTTTTTATATCGTACAGACAACTCTAAATTTCCAGCCGTTCACGTCAAGTCTAAATTATCTCATAATAAAGAAGTCTATCCTAATTTCATTCAAAAATTAAATTTAAAAATCATCCGGGCTAATTAATGCGCCAACCCAGATAATTATTTTGAAGAAAAACTGTCAAAAAGACCGGTAATTGCAAAATCTGCAACAAAAGTTAAAAACCCTTGAAAGAGAAGTCTTTGCACATTATATTAGTTTACATAATATATATTATACAACATTATGAGGTAAAAGCACCCCTGTCGCAGGTTTTAAAATCTAAAGCTTTTTCTAAAAAACGCTCTTTATACTAACTTTAACAATCAATCTCTGGATGGACTTTCCTTTTTTCATGAAATGGAAGAATGGAAAGATCAGAAATGAATTATGGCAAGAAATAAAAATAAGGCCAATAAATTAGCCGAAAGATTAACCGTATCGTTATCTATGATGCGATAACCTTGAATTAATTTCGTGGGCTTGGAACAATGCATTTTCTTTTCCGTGTATTTGGAACAAACGCTACATTGATACTGTCCCTGTAACGTGGCACCGATCAGGCTATCGAGAAAATCGCCCAATAAAGAAAAGATTAAAAGAAGCAAAAAATGCGTTAAAGAAAACCGTACAAATAAATAACCTGACAGAATAACCAAAAATGCCCCGACCAATCCGCCTAAAGTGCCAATCAAAGAAATGGCCCCTGAAATACCTGGATCAACCTTTTTTAAAGTTGTAATCAAAACAGGACGCGATTTAGAAAGAACACCCAATTCAGTGCTCCAGGTATCGGCCGTAGCAACAGCCAAAGAAAGCAAATACAAGGAATAGAAGAAATCATGCGGAAAAATAAAATTTAAAATCATTAAAATACCTGGAATTCCACCGTTGGCCAATACCTGGGCATAATCGCGAACGCCGCTTTTTTCAAACGTATTTTTAAAGCGTTGCTTTTGCTTTTTACCCAATTTGGAAAGCAATGAAGATAAAATAAAAAAGGTTAAAATGGGAACAGCCCACGCCCATCCGCCAAGCCCGAAAATAAAAGTTGCCAATAGAAAGGTCATCAAGCTCCCGCTCAACGAAAGAAAACCGATTTTAAAGCTTATAAATCCGACCAATGCGGCCAAAGCAAAACCTTCAAAAAACAAAAGCACTTGAGGATGATTTAATCGGGTAAAAATAAAAAGTATCAATCCTGTTGAAAACGATAAATAAAAAATCCCATAATCACTTGAAGCGAATAAGAAAATTATCAAAAGCAAAAAAGATGCAATAAATATACTTAAAATCGGCAATACTACATTAAATAATCTAATAGAATAGTAGAAATAATTTAAAGCAAAGCTAAAAATCAAGAAAAGTATTGCTCCGAAAATATTGGGCGTTTTCAGGTCAATTGAAATATATTGCCCTCTCCCCTGCCCTTTCCAGGTATACGGAAACGCAAGTTCGGCTAAAGCGATTTGTGTCAATGCAATCAAGATCAAGTTTGAATTTATTTTTCCAAACAGGATAATAAGAACAAAGTAAGAAAACAGTAAAATTGAAGAACGATTCAAGAAATCGAAAAGATTTAATGCATAAGTTGATTTTGTCTTTTTGAATAACCAAACGGCTGCGAATAACAAAACAGCAAGAGCCATTAAGACAAAATACGATTGTACGAATAACGGCAAAATTCCCAGAAACAATGAATGAAAAATAATGCCGAAGCGTTCAGAATGTACGCGAGCGGATTTCGTATTTCTTTTAATTTTGCCTAATAAAAATATCTCCGCTAAAACAATAAAAAAAGCTCCAGCCGAATAAAGCAAATCATTTCCGGCCGGAGCCTGTAAAAATTCCTGCAAATTCATAGAAGATCATTCCACGAGCTATTTAACAACAATATTCACCAATTTACCTGGCACGGCAATCACTTTAATAATTTTCTTATCCTTAATACGCTGTTGAACAATGTCGCTTTCAAGTGCAATGGATTGCAAGGTCTCCCGATCCTTTGCCTGATCTACCGGCACGTTCAATGTACCGCGGACTTTGCCGTTAATCTGCACGACAATTTCCACGGTATCTTCCTTAAGAAATTCTTCCTGATATTCGGGCCATGGTTCGTAAGCCAGCGTTTTTTGGTGTCCCAACCGTTGCCAAAGCTCTTCGG
>JALWEA010000009.1 GCA_027039465.1 Calditrichia bacterium
CCCCGAATACGCTCATTCCGGATCCGGTAATTGATGCCGTTCCTTTTTCGGACTATCCGGATTTTGATCCCGCAACCAATCCGTTTATTAGCGATTCGGTAAAACTGTGGCCGTATCCATACAACAATTTGGCCGTGCCCGGCATTTACACGGATGATGTGTTGCATGGAGTAAGCAAGTTGCGCAGCCGCAGCAAAAGCGGTTTGCTGGATGTTATTTTACGCAATCCCTTGCCGGATCCTTACGGCTTTATGTCGGCCTTTGAACAATTAAAAGTTTTCCATCCTTCGCTTGTATTGTGTTGGATCGGTACTTACGATATTTTAAGTTATGCCATGTACAGTGCCATTAATCCCGTAACTACGCCTCCCACTTCCAAAGAGGATTTTGCCAAGTATTTTGCCGAATTGATGGATTCCCTTAAATCGACCGGTGCGGCGGTGGTTGTTGGCAATATTCCGGATATTTTGGATATGCCCTATTTTAATACACTTTCCCGTTTTGTAATCGATACGGTAACCAATACACCGGCCAAGGATGCCAACGGCAATCCCATTCCGTTGGTTGGCACCAATGACGGCGATATGATTTTGTTACCGGCAAAGGCATTTATTAAACGCGGCTACGGATTGCCGAGCTCGTTTCCCAACAGCAATGGCGAAGCCCTTCCGGATGATGTGATTCTTGATCCGTCCGAACAACAAACCGTAAAAGATTTGGTGGACGGATTTAATGCGGTTATTGATTCGGTTTGCCTGTTCCGCCAAATCCCGGTGGTCGATATGCATGGTTTCTTTAAAGAAATTAACGACGGTTATTCCATTGCGGGATTGACGGTAAACGCCAAATTTATTACCGGTGGATTCTACAGTCTGGACGGAATCCATCCCAGCGATCTGGGCCATGCTTTAATTGCCAACCAATGGTTGAGTGTCATTAATAATACGTATCGCATGAGTATTCCGTTGGTCAATGTTATTGAGGCCGCCGACCATATTCAATACAGCGATTCTTTGCTGGTCTCGCCATAGAGTTAAGATTTTTAAACAGTAAAAATTTGATTGAATGAATATCAGGCCGGGCAACCGGCCTTTTTTAGTTACTGTTCCGGAGAATCTCCAATAAGCATAAAAAATATTTGACAATTTTGAAACAAAGAAGTAATTAAAAACCAAGTCAGAAAATTGAAGGAATGCGCACAATGAAACGTGTAATTTTTATTCTGATTTTTTTGGTTTCCTGGATTTGGCCGGGATTCGCCCAAAATTCGTCACACTTTGTTACGGTTAAGGGAACATCGTTTCGGTTGGATGGGCATCGGTATTGCTTTTTAGGCACTAATCTCTGGTATGGTGTAAACTTAGGCGCCCTGGCGGAAGGCGGCAATCGGGCCAGGTTAATTCGTGAATTGGATGCATTACAAAAATCGGGCATCTCCAATTTACGCATCATGGGCGCTTCCGAAGGGCTTGCCCGACAATTCAGAGTTTGGCCGACTATTCAACCCGAAGCAGCGCAATATGATGAGCGCTTGCTCAAGGGTATGGACTTTTTACTCGCTGAAATGGCCAAGCGAAATTTAAAGGCGGTGATTTATCTTAATAATTTTTGGGAATGGTCGGGCGGCATGGCTCAGTACGTTTCCTGGGCTACCAAAGAACCCTATCCCGATGCGCATTTGCCTCAATTCACCTGGACACAATTTATGAATTTCAGTGCCAAATTATACACAAACGCACAAGCCGAAAAATGGTTTGAAAACTATGTGCAAACAATAATCGAACGTAAAAATACGATTAACGGTGTGGAATACAAAAACGATCCGACCATTATGGCCTGGGAATTAGCCAATGAGCCCAGAGCTGGCACGGGTGAATTCGGAAAGAATAATGTTAAAAATTTTCTCAAATGGATTCATCATGC
>JALWEA010000010.1 GCA_027039465.1 Calditrichia bacterium
CGTGGAAAGTCTCAAGGTTCGGGTGCTCTTTAATCCATTTTACGATGCTTTTCAATTGAACGCAATCTCCGTTGGCGAAGCAAATTTTGATGAGAAGCTTATCGCCGGATTTAACCGGAAATTTGGTTGAAAATGATAACCCGCTTTTGGAGAGATTATGCAACTTAAAATGAGGCGACATCTTTGACCAAAACAATTTGGCCGCAAGATGCTTGAAACGTACCGTCGCATCATCAATCGGCAAGCGGGGTAACCCTCTTCTTTCCATAAAAGATTCCCGAGATTCCATTTTAACAATTTTGGGCATGATACTTTAAAATTACAAACGGATATTACAACATTTTATTCCGGAAAGTATGTGACAAGCATCAAAATCCGGTTTTTTACGGAGCAAATTTTTGTTTTTAAGCGTTAAATAAAACGACAAAACTAAAAATCTAAAACAGGGGGTAATATTATGCGACGTATTATGCCTTTCAAATCGGATCCTGCCACCAAACCGAATCCGTTTATTTTCGATTACGTAAAACAGCATCCCAAACAAACCTTCAGTTGGCAAATGATTCATAGCAAAACATTACGTACATTGGGAAGAGGCGGTAAAGGTCACTTTATCGGAGGCGCCCCCTCGGGATGGAATAGAAAAGGAAGATGGGTTAAAAGAGAAACAAAAAAGCCTTCCTGAGCGGGAAGGCTTTTTTGTTAGCATGATAGGCTCGAAAAGTAAAAGAAACTCCACCTTTGATGCTTACTTGAGCAAGATAATTTTCTGCGTCTGCATAAAATCACCGGCCTTTAAGCGCACCAAATAAACCCCGCTAGACAAATTCGTACCGTTAAAACGGGTTTTGTAAGTGCCTGCATTTTGCACACCGTTCTTTAACTCACGAACCATTCGTCCCCGCGCATCAAATACACGCAACAACACCCGACTGGTTTTGGCGATTTGATATTCAATGGTTGTCTGCGGATTAAACGGATTGGGATAGCACGGCTTTAAATCAAACCGTAGCGGAGCGGAAAAAGTGCTTTGTCCGAGACCTGTTGCCGGAATAAAATCCGATTGAGAACGAGGCCGTAGCTCATAACCGTCGTTCGCAGGGGAAGAGGATGTGTACTGATCAACGATTGCCACCAAACGGAACTTACCGGCCGGCGGAGTCCAACCGTCGAGATCGGTATCTTTGTCGATGTACAATTTAATACTGTTTTGTCCGTCACTTACCGTAACTTTGGTACCATTTTGTCCTTCTGCCGGCCAATCGTTGGGATTCACAATTGTTAAGTTATCCACGACGATCAGACGTCCTTCCAAAGATTCACCGATATCCGTTAAAGTTGCTTGCAACGTATCGACGGAATGCGTGCCCAAGTTTTGAAAACGGGCCACCGTATCCACTGCCAATTCGCTTAAGCCCTTGAACTGTGTTAATTGCCCCGAAACAAAAACGCTATCTCCAACGGACAATTGAATATTAAAATCAGAGCTAAATACTTGAATGCCGCCGCTGCCGTCGGAAATAAAATATTGGCAATTGGAGCTAAAATTCGGTGAAATTACGGTACCGCGAATAGCGACTTCCCGGCCTAACCGATCCGGAATAAAATCGTCATTGGCATCGGCTTTGGCTTCGGCAATGTTTAAAACGGGCGGCTGATGATAATCGAACGAAACCAATCGTGAAACGGAAATATTATTGAAGGCCGCAACCGCGTAAAGATAATCGTTTTCGGCTTCAACGCTGTTATCCGTAAATTCGCGAAATTGGGGATCCGTTTGGTTAAAGATCGTTAAAGAATCTTCACCGGGCGCCTGGCGGTAAATGTAAAAACCGTCGATGATATCCGGTGATGCGGGCTTACTTACTTGAGCGGATACGGATTCAGGTGCCCGCCCCAAATAAATATTGTCCGGTTTAACCGGATTTTCACCTAAATGCACCGGCCCATGGTTCCCGTTAACTAAAATTTTGCTGCCGTTAAAATTTACCCAAACATCCATAATCAAATTCGTTGCATTTTGGGTTACTTCTCTTAATTCGTAAAAATTGGTGTATTTGGGATCTTTTTCGTACCACGGATCATCAACATCAAACAAATAGTAGCTAACACCAGGCACGTATGTACTAGTATCGGACATGAGCGCAGGAAAGGCATTGGTCCCGTCAAATGTAGACAAGCCTTCCACAAAAATACCCACATGATCCCGAACGGGAACGGAACCCAAGGGTACCCCGACCTCATAGCGCGGAATATCGTAAGCGTCATGGGCCTCCACACTATCAATGCGATAAAACAACGTTGAACTGTCCATATCGAAGAACAGAATATTGTAATAATACGGGCCATGAATTTTTTCCCGTCCCCAATGGGCAAAATCGATTTGCTCCAAAGTGGCGCCCGGATAGGCGCTTAAATCGAGAATGACGCCCAAAGCCTGTTTAAGGTGAGGCGCCCACACGCCGCTGGGGTAACTGTCATTGTAAGAAAATACCGTATCCGGCAGGTGGAAAGTCCAGGAAATTTTTGCGCCGTCGTTCGATGGCAAAACACTGACGGTTTGCGGCGCATGGCTGATAACGGACGTTTTGGCCAAAAGCAAACCTGAAAAAGCCAATATCAAAAGCGGAATAAAAAATCGCACTCTCATTCTAAAACTCCTTTTTTAGTTCCATTGGTTTCAAATAATAATGAGCCCGCTGGTTACAAAAATATCAAAAAAGTTTTTACCGCAACCTCAATTTACCTTTTAAACGGGTCTTACCTTATCGGTCGATTTTTTTCTTTTATCGGCTAAAATAGTAAAAATTCAAAAAATATTTGTGATCGAGGCCGAATAAATGCAAATGACGGACATTACGCTTCTTACCACAAACTTACTTTCGGAAAAGCAAACCTGAAGGCGAAACGACGTAAAAATTCAACCCAAAAATTTTACTCCCAAGATTTCATGCCGTTGAATCGTTCGGTAATTATTTGCGCTAAAATAATTTTCAAACATGCCGATAGTACATCATGCTTGTCGGCATTTACTAAAGAAAGTACGGGATGCAGCATAAAATAGCATTCATTTCAGATAGATTGGTAGAATTCCATTCGTTTTTAAAATCGGCCCATAATAATGAGTTCCGCCTGGACTTATTTGAGCATTTGGAAGCCATTCGGAAATCCATTCACAATATTTATTACGATTTATTTATTATCGATATTGATGACATCTGGTATGCCGTGCCTTCCTGGTTAAAGGAACAGGCAACACATCAATATTTTTTTCAGGTCATTATTATTTCGGACCATCCTCTTCCGAAATCCATCAATACTATTTTCGGAGAACGGTTATATCAGGTGATCGGTCTTCGAACGGCTAAAGAAGATTTAAACGAAATTGTATTAAACGCGCGAAAAAACATCGAAAATCACCAATTCAATCCGGTTCCCGCTAAAAAAGGAGATATGTGGGTACCGGACGGGTTAATCGGAGAGAATGAATCCGTTAAACGCGCCAATGAATTTATTAAGATTATCAGCAAAGCGCCGTCAACGCCCTGCTTGATTCGCGGTGAAAACGGAACGGGTAAAAATTTGGCGGCCTATTTGATTCATTCGGGCAAAGAGCACCCTGAGGGCCCGTTTATTGTCAAAAATTGCGAATATGCCACCACCAACGAATTAATGACCGATCTCTTTGGTGTTGAAGAAGAAAATCCTGCTTTTGGCCCCAAACGTAAGGGATTGCTTGAACAGGCGGCAAACGGAACGTTGGTTTTAAAGAATATCGAACATACACCGTTGGAAGTGCAGCATCGATTGCTGATTTATTTGGACAGCCATACGTTTAAGCCAATGGGCGGTGAAATTCCGATACAGGTAGATACGCGGATTATTGCGCAAACGCGATTTGATTTGGACAAGTTTGTACGCAACGGCGACTTTAATGCGGAGCTTTACTTCCACTTAAAAAGTTTTGAAATTTACCTTCCCCCGTTAAGAGAACGACGCGGCGATATTGAACTGCTAACAAAGTATTTTGTACAATATTTCGGTTTTCTGTTCGCCAAAAAGATCACCAAGATTTCACCCATGGCCATGAATATTTTGAAGGATTATTATTGGCCTGGCAATGTCAATCAATTAAAAGAACTGATCGAACGCAGTGTGCTTTTAAGCGAAAACAATGAAATCGGCATTAAAAACTTACCGACCTATCTCAATGATTCCACAGCCATTCCCGAAGATATGGAATTGCTGGGCAACTGCTCGTTAAAAGAAATAGAGCGTGTGCACATCGAACGGGTTCTTTCCCGCACCAAGGGCAACAAGTCCAGAGCGGCCGAGATTCTGCAGATTTCCCGAACCACTTTGCGGGAAAAAATAAAATCCTATGGATTGGATTAAAATCCGCTTTTTACTTGCGAACGATCTTTTTGTGCTGCATTCCAATTTGAAACTAATCCGTTTAAAAAAAATCAGCAAATTAGTTTATTCCCTTTGTTTTAAAAACAATCTTTTTTTGCCTGAATTTTAAGGATTTATTAAGTTGATTCAGAAACATTACTAACTTACGATTTGAAAAAAGGACGAAGTTTATGAAGCGAGCCTTTCATTTTAAAAATAATGTCTTACATTGCGAAGATGTCAATTTGCAGCAATTTAGTCAAAACAGAGCCACGCCTTATTACTTGTATTCCGAAGCACAAATTATCGAAAATTGTCAAGCCGTATTGGATGCGGGTAAAGATGTGGATTTTTTACCCTGCTATGCCTTGAAAGCAAATTATAATCCCGCCATTTTGAAATTGGTTCGGCAAATGGGCTTCGGGGCGGATGTCGTTTCGGGCGGGGAGTTGGAGTTTGCGCTCAAAGCCGGATTCCCGGCGAACAAAATCGTGTTTGCCGGCGTGGGGAAAACCGAGGCGGAAATTGAATTGGCTATTCGCACGGGTATGCACTCGCTGAATATCGAATCGATTGAAGAATATTATTTGGTGCATCAGGTGGCTGCCCGCATGAAAAAACCTTTACGTATTGCTTTCCGCATTAATCCCGATATTGAAGCGCATACGCATGACTACATTACCACGGGACGCCATCTCAATAAATTCGGTATGCCTTTAAGTGATGCCATCAAACTTTACGAACATGCCGCCAATGAATACTATCTCCTGCCGGTCGGAGTGCATGTGCATATCGGATCACAAATTTTGAAGGCCAAACCGTTTTTGGAAGCCGCACAATATTTACGTCAAGTGGTTGAGCAACTAAGAGCAAAGGGACTTGAAATCAGCACGTTGGATTTGGGCGGCGGAATCGGCATTGATTATGAAGATGATTTTCAAAAGGCCGAAGCCGAATTACCGATAAAAACCGTTTTGCCGCAATACCTTCATGCTTTAAAAGATCTGAATGTTAAACTGGTCGTGGAATTGGGACGCTCGATTATCGGAAATGCCGGAATACTAGTGAGTCGTGTTCTGTATCGCAAGCAAACGCCGTTAAAACATTTTGTAATTGTGGATGCCGCCATGAACAACTTAATCCGTCCCAGTTTGTACCAGGCATACCACAGCATTGTGCCGTTTATTTTACAGGATGTTCCGAAGCAAAAGGTCGATGTGGTCGGCCCGGTGTGCGAAAGCGGGGACTTTTTAGCCAAAGATCGCATGCTGCCCGTTATGGAACGGGGTGATTTGTTGGCTGTCGGCGGAGCAGGCGCTTACGGGCAGGCCTTGGCTTCCAATTACAATTTACGTCCTTTGATCCCGGAGTATTTGGTTTCGGGAGATGAAGTTAAAACCATTTACAAAGGGCAATCGATCGAAGACATTGCAAATCAATACGAGTGGTAAAAAAATGGGACCAACAACAGCTTTCATTTCGCATGATAATTTGATT
>JALWEA010000011.1 GCA_027039465.1 Calditrichia bacterium
GTTTTAGAGATTTTGAATTTTTTAAGTTGAAAATCTTTGACTTGCATAATTATAATTTTGATTTAAAGGGCACTTGATGTACTCAAAAACCGGAAGAGCCAAAAAGTTTTTCATTTCGGACAGTTTTGCTAAATTAAAGAAAAGTAAAAAGGGGAAGACAGCCGCTGTCCGAATTGAACCGGAATGACTGTCCGAAATGACCGGAATTTTCCAATTTTTATTATTTTTAATCCCCAGCCTAAAGTCTGGGGCTAACAATCCATTTCAAAAAGAATAACCCCTTATGCTGAAAAGTTCCGACATCACGTTGTTTTGCTCTTACAAGTTTGATGAAATCACTCGGCAATCAACCACGGCCTTGCACATCATTTGGTACGTAATTACTTCAATTCAACACCTTCACTCCTAACGTGGCACTTTTTTGTGTTGAAAATCCAGAGAACTGCAACCGGAAGCGGATTAAAATCTTAAATTATTCGTATTTAAGAATTATTACTATGTATTATTTCTTTGCAAAATTGCCCGATGTTTATTAAATTTAAAACGAGTCTATTAATAGAAAGGCAATGTTATGAGTGAACCAATTGATGTCGGTTGTGCGCGTCCCACAGGTGGCCCCGTCGGGGAACCGCCGGAGACGTCAACAACGCAAAACGATGTCATCCAACAAGAGGAGGTCCCAATGGTCCAAGTAGGTAAAAAAGCCCCCGATTTTACGGCACCCGCCTATCACAAGGGGCAATTTGTAAACGTAAAACTCTCAGACTATCTGGGGAAATGGGTACTTTTGTGCTTCTACCCAGGTGACTTTACCTTTGTCTGAGCGACGGAAGTTTCGGCAGTTGCCGAAAAGTTCCCCGAACTTCAAAAATTAGGCGTTGAAGTTCTTTCCATGAGTATTGACAGTGTGTTTGTCCACAAAATGTGGAACGATAACGAACTCTCCAAAATGGTAGATGGCGGCGTTCCCTTCCCGATGATGTCGGATACCGGCGGTCGGGTCGGTAAGCTTTACGGCGTTTACGATGAAGATGCAGGCGTTGAAACACGTGGTCGCTTTCTTATCGATCCCGATGGCGTGATTCAGGCGTTTGAGGTACTCACACCACCCGTTGGTCGGAATGTGAACGAAACCTTACGTCAGATTCAGGCTTTTCAGTTGGTTCGCGAATCCAAAGGCACCCAAGCCACACCATCCGGATGGAAACCTGGCAAAACCGTTTTGAAACCGGGACCGGATCTGGTCGGTAATGTTTGGAAAGTCTGGAAAACAAGCGAAGCCTTTGACGAATAGACTCGGATAAATTTGCATTCATTAGGAATGCGTTTTATCTTTATTGACAACATTAAATAATCTCCGATCCTGTCAGTCCCTCCGGGAGTGGCAGGGCGATGGGGTAGGCGGGCAACTTCCTACCCTGCCCGATGGATGAGAGAAATCATCCTGAATTGGCAAAGGAGATAATGTAAGATATTTGTGTAATAAGGTATTTTACGTTATTAAGCCTCTTGCCAATTCGGCGAGAGGCTTTTTTAGTTTTAGGGAAATACGGATGCCGAGCAAACAACGTCTGACCCGACACGATATCGTTTTAATCTCCACTTTTGGCGCGCTTTGGGGACTGATGGAAATCACCGTGGGCGTAACCGTTAAAGGTTTGCGCATCCCCATGGGCGGCGCCATTTTAACCGCTATTGCCGTTATTATCTTCACCACCGGACGCTATTTTGTCCCAAAATTCGGCGCTACCGTGATGATGGGCGCCGTGGCCGCTATCTTAAAAATATTTTCCATCGGTACCATTATCGCCAGCCCATTTTTGGCCATTTTGATGGAAGGTTTAATCGGCGAAATTCTGTTAACGCTCCTGGGTGTTCATCGATTTAGTTTCTTGCTCACCGGTGTTACCCTGC
>JALWEA010000012.1 GCA_027039465.1 Calditrichia bacterium
CGCCGTGTTTCCACTGCCGGAATTTAAATCCGGTAACCAGGCGGGCATGCCAGTCTTTGCGCAAATGGAAATAGTACACTTCGGAATTAGGCCCGGCCCAGTGCCCGATGGAACGATAATCGGAGGTGTAGGAATTAATTCTGAATTTGTGCGTGTACACCCAGGGCATGATGGCTGTGTATTCAAAGCGCAGCGACAGATTGGGCAATTTAAACGGATCGACCAGCCAGATTCCCGCGGAAAAAGCCTGTTTGTTGCCGTACCAATTGGTGCCGATTTTTTTGCGCCGGAACTCGTCAAAGAACAGCGTGCCGTAAGCTCTAATTCCCGGACGCACCAACCATTCGGCATCGATGGAAATAGTGGCGTTGTCACGATCGCGCAGTTTATGTTGCACGGCGCGATAAAAATTAAAGGGAATCAAATAGGCCCAGTCCGCATAGCGTTCTCCGTAAATAAAGCATTCGTTAAAGCCCAGGGTTAGCTTGTGCCATAGAGTGAGCTCCAAACGATGCGCCGCCAGCCACTTGTCAGGATAGTAAACGTAACCGTCCTTCAGCGTATCCTGCGGAAAAGATTGCAGTTTGCCGTGCAAGGCGATAAACTTAAACCAACCCCAATTTTTACTGATGCTCAAATACGGATACGGTTCGCTATTGTCGGAAAGGATCAGCTTACCCGATTCACCATAGCCCCACGAAACGGGTTGCTGGGCAAAATGCAGATCAAAATATTTTGAATGGAAGGCCAGCTCACCTCCGGTACGATCCGAAAAATGGACTTTGTAGTCGCTGGTTTCGCTCCAGCTCCCTTTTAAACGCGGATGCTGCTGGATAAATGTCTCATTATTGCCGCGGAAACCTTCTAGACTCACTTCAAAATGGTAACCGAAGTTGCGGTTCAAATTTCCCCGAAAACGATATTCCTGCCAACTGGCCGAACGGTAGGCGCCATCGCTGCGATGCTCGTAATCGGCGCCCTGCTCATAATCAAAATAAAAATTACTGCTGTCCGTCTCCCACAAAAACACATGGTTCTCTTCTTCGGGATAGCGCTGCTGAAAAAACCGTTTGAAATCCTTTTTGAAATTGTGCCAACTCGCTAAAATGGAATACCAATGTTTGCCTTTGGGTACCAATGCATTGCGCTTTTTAGGATTCAATTCCCAGCGGTAATCCAGTAAAAAATCATCCAATCGTCTGCGATCAATGGACGTCAGTTCATCCCGATGCTCCGCCACTTGCTTTAAATAATCAGCCACCTGCGAACGGCTGAAGGGTTTAATGCCGTTAAAAACATCATGCGCAAACCCGAGCGTTTCCATGCGCTCCAAAAACGAATATATCGGATCGTGCAAAGGAACGGACACAGGATTATTGGCCGCCTTCAATCCCAAAAACATGAGCAAAACCAAGTGTAGTGAAATCATCATCCGTTTAATCATTGTGAACCCCATCTTCCAACAAACGATGTATTAGCGCCTGATAGCGATCGGCCAGTCGGTTACGATCAAAATGTTCTTCAACGAATTTTCGACCGTTGTTGCCCAGTGTTTGCCGCACCTGCGGATTTTCTTTTAAGTAAAGAATTTTATCGGCCATCATTTGCGCATTCTCCGGTTGTGAAAAAATCCCGGCTTGTGCCTGTTCCACCAATTTGCGCGACTCTCCGTCAACGCTGATTAAAATCGGGCGTCCCATGGCCATGATCTCAAAAATTTTCGACGGAATCACGCTGCGGAATAACGGCAAATCGCGCAGCGTTACCAAAATCACATCGGCCAGGGCGTAATATTCGGGAAGCTGCCGCTTGTCGATCTGATCCACAAAAACCACATTGTTTAAATTTAGGTCTTTGGCCTTCTGTTTTAAATGCTCTTTTTCCGCTCCTTC
>JALWEA010000013.1 GCA_027039465.1 Calditrichia bacterium
GTTCTATTTTAAATAGAAAGGATTTGCTTTATTAAAAAATGTTACATTAATTCAAGAGGAGGAGCTATGAAGTACTTGGTACTTTTTTTGGCGGTTTTGCTTTGGTCCGGTCGCGGATTCACGCAAACCATAACGGTTGACGGTGATATGAGTGACTGGCAACCGTGGATGCAAATTGATGTGCCACCAAACGATGTGGAAGAAGCCGGCGATGTGGACGATCCCAATATCGATTTGGTGGATATTTATGTTACCCACGACGACGACTCGCTCTATTTCCGTTATGTCATCAACGAAAACGGCACTTTTAGTTCTTTGTTGGATACTAATTTGTATCCCGCCGGTGCAGGTTTTGAATTGAACCTGGATGTGGATTGCGATACATCGACCGGCTTGAACTGGGGCTGGTGGAATACCAGCAGCGACTATTATTTGGACATTTCGCATCCTTATGCCGAAAACGAACCGATTGAGTGGGAAATTTGGAAATTCAACGGTGCCAATGGTTCCGATTGGAGCTACGTACCTGCCGGTATTGCCTGCCATGTCGCCTACAATATGGATGATAATGAAGTGGAAATTTCCGTCCCTCGCAAAGAAATCGGTGAAACCAACGGTGAATACGAATCGACCGCCTTTTTTGCTTACGCCAGTATTTGGCAAGACCCCTGGCCCGAAGACATTGCGCCCAATGAAATCGGTTCCAAACGTTATGTTTACCGTTACGGCAAGAAGCAAATCCGGATTGATGGAGATATGAGCGAATGGACGCCCGAAACACAAATCGACGTACCGCCTAACGAAGTGGAAGGTATTGGTGACAGTGTGGATACCAATTATGATGGTGTAATGGATGGCGTTATCAATCCGGCTTTGGATTTCAAAGATCTGTTTATCAGCCACGATGACGACTATTTGTACGTCCGCATCGACATTAACGAAGACGGCACCTTTTCCGATCTGGAGAATTTGGTCGATGGCGGAATGCAGGCCGCTATTGAATTATTCATCGATACCGATGTGGATACCTCAACCGGTTTAACCTGGGGCTGGTGGTACACTTCCGGTGACTATTGGATCAACCTTTCCGTTCCTTACGGATGGCCTGGTTTTGAAGTACCGCACAAATACGGCATCAACAAGTTCATCGGAACGACCGGTACGGACAGCCGTTGGGAACCGTTGCCCGATGACAGTTGCCTAGTAGCGGTAAACCTGGATGACAATAAAATGGAAGTTGCCATTCCGCGTGCCGCTCTCGGTGAAACCAACGGTGAATACGAATCAACCGCGATATTATTCCTGGCCGAAGATCCCGCCCAGGGTTGGGTCAATGATGCCGCTCCGAACGATGTCGGTTCACAACGCTATCTTTACACCTACGGTCAACCTACGGCAATTGATAATTCTGGATTAAATCATACGCCAATGAACTTCACTTTGGAGCAAAACTACCCGAATCCGTTTAACCCGACGACAACCATCGAATATTCTATCGCTAAAGCGCAGAATGTTCGTTTGGTAATTTACAATGCTTTAGGGCAAAAAGTACGTACATTGGTTAACGGGGTACAGTCTGCCGGAACGCATCGTTTTATTTGGAATGGTAAAAACGAAAGAGGCTTGAATGTACCTTCCGGATTGTATTTTTACCGATTGGAAGGCGATCATCAGGTTGTAACGAAAAAGATGATCTTAATTCGATAATAATTTTCGGTGTCATTCCCGTTTATGCGGGGATGACACTTTTTATTTAAACAAGCGGTAGAGGTCGGAAATGAAAAAGATTCTCACCTTTTTTACAATTGTTTTTATGTGTTCTGCGCTATTTGCCGGTACAACCGGTAAAATAGCCGGGGTTGTGAAAGACAAAAGCACGGGGGAACCTCTTCCCGGTGTTAATGTGGTTATCAAAGGAACGCTGATGGGGGCGGCCACGAATTTAAACGGCGAATATTTTGTGGTTAATATTCCCGTTGGTACGTACACCGTGGAGTTCTCGATGGTCGGATATCATACCGAGGTGGTGCGCAATGTACACGTAAATGCAGACCTCACCACAAAAATCGATATCTCTTTAACGCCCGAAACCATGCAATTGAAACAGGCCATTGAAGTGGTGGCGGAGCGTCCGCAGGTACAAAAAGACTTAACATCTACCATGAACATTATGGATGCCTCGCATGTGGAAACGCTTCCCGTAACCAACTACAAACAGGCCATCGGGCTACAAACGGGTATCGTTATTATGCCGGTTCGTATTGAACAAGCCGGTCCTTACGGCCAATTCAATACGACACCGGATGACGGAATGCACTTTCGCGGCGGCCGTACCAATGAAACCGCCTATTTGCTAAACGGCATTTCTTTGAATGATCCCATCTGGGGCGGGTTTTCCATTGATGATTTGCCCATTATGGGCTTAAGTCAATTGGTAACATACACCGGTACATTCCTGGCCGAATACGGTGGTGCCATGTCCGCCGTAATGAACCTTGTCAGCGAACCGGAACAGCACAAACCGCGCGTCAGCTACACCGCTTACACCGATCGTTTGGGTAAGTTGAATATTGAAACATGGAATACGTTCAATCAGGAAGTGGCCTACAAAGGATTTATTCCGGGAACGGCAAATAAAGTAAGCGCCAATTTGGCGGCACGATATTTTACCACGGACGGCCGTTTTTACGGCTATATTTATCCCGACTATCGCGATTCCGAAGGATACGACAAATCGGGTAAACCTAAAAAAGTACCGATGAATTACAACGACTTTTTTACCGGAATCGGTTCGTTCGGATTTAACGTGACCAATAATTTCCGCATTATTGCCGGCGGATTGTTCAATACCAAACAAAATAAAATTTACAATCACTTTTTCAAATACAATCCTTACGGAGCGCCAAGAATCAAATCCGATTACTATTTGGGCTATTTGCAGTTTAAGCACATTCTTTCCAAAAATTATTTTTATAACATCTCATTAAGCCATTACTATCGTCATTTCAAATCGTATATTTTTGATGATTTGAAAACGAGTCTTATTGAAAAGCATTTGCTTTCGCCTGAAAATTTTTCCGTTTCGGGTATCGACTATGTTTGGTTCAATACGGTTTCCAAAACGGATGAAGCCAAGTTTGATATTTTAGGGCAGGTCAATCAAATTCATCAGATCAAAGCGGGGTTCAGCTTTGTCCGCCATAATTTACATTACGAGCGGCGCAATCCCACGGCGCAAGATGCGGATACCACCGTGTTTCGCATGAAAGCCTGGGAAGCCTACCATCGTAAGCCGTATTCCATCCACGGTTACATTCAGGACAAAATGGAATTTCATAATATCGGTATGATTATGAACGCCGGACTGCGCTACGATCGTATCTATCCCGAAACCTATTATCCGGTCGATATCTTACGGCCCACGTCTTCGCCCATGAAGAAAACCAAATACAAGGAATATTTCAGTCCAAGATTGGGCGTTTCCTACCCGATTTCGGAGAAGATGGCTTTCCGATTCGCTTACGGGCTGTATTACCAATTCCCTCATTATTATTTGGTTTATCAGGGAACCAACGAAGAAAAAAAAGTTTATCCCAACTACAGTTTGGGCGAGGTAACGCAGATCGGTTACGGAAATATCAATCCGGAACGAACCACTTCTTACGAAGCCGGTTTGCAAATGGGACTCTCTTCCAAAGTATCCATGAACGTAACGGCTTTCTACAGAGATATTTCGGATTTGACGGGTTTGAAATCTATCTTCGGGCCGAGAACGTATCAACTGTTTACCAACGATGCTTACGGTATTGCACGCGGTGCGGAAATCTCGCTGCGCGCCAATATTTCTCGTAATTTCAGCGCTTTTGTCAATTACACCTATTCGCATGTGGAAGCCAGCAAGCAAAGCACCTGGTATCAACCTTTGTATCCGATCAATCGGACTTTTGTCGCGGACTGGGATATTCCGCATAAGGTTTCCTTTGATTTTGAATACGAACATCCGAGTCATTTCGGAATTTCGGTGATCGGTAATTTAAGTTCCGGTTATCCCTATTCTCCAAGCGCTTTGAATCCCAATTCGGAGCGGGGACCCATGCAAAAGAATTTGGATGTTAACTTGTACAAACGTTTTAAATGGCTCGGTTTCCATCAAACGTTCTTTATTCATATTACCAATGTGTTCAATCAGCGGAACGTTTATTGGGTTTATCCCGACACAGGGAAACCCGGTGTTGATGCCAATCCGGGGACATCGTTTGATTACACCAACGATCCGACGGCCTGGGGACCGCCGCGTCATATTCGAATCGGTTTGAATATTAACTATTAGGAAGTGGAGGTGAAAATTGAAGAAAGTCATTGAGTTCGTCCTCTTCCTTGGTTTAATGGCAAACTTTTTGGCGGCCCAAAATAAAGATCCGCATAATTTAATGCGCTGGAATGTGTTCAATGTAAATAAACTTTCGACCAAGTTTTCCAATACCAATATGTTGGCCTGCGGAACCAATCAAGCCAGTGTTTTTCCGGCTTATCCGCCTTCCATGGAATATCCTACGGGCAGCGGAATAAATTATGGCGGCGGGATTTCATTTGTGGTCGGCGGAAAGCGTCAGTCGGATGCCGGCGGGAAAAATCCGCATGGCTGGGCTTATTTCGATACGGGCATGGAAGAAGGGCCTGCCTGGATTTGGGATCCGCATCATTTTGAATCTTACACGGAATTTGTTCACGGAGATCGAACGCCCATGAGCAATGATCCCGAAAGCTGGCCTACCGACGGGCCGAACAAAGGTTGGCCGTCCTATTATCCCAATTACACCTATTTGACCATGGAAGATTTGCTGAACTTGAATCCGACGGAAAACACGAATCTGCCAAAAATCCCGATTTTGTTGGATAGCGCAACCGGTTGGCCGGGCGCCGGGCCGCACGGTGAATTGATCGCCGATCAGGAGAGCTTTTCCGTTGATCACACCGTTGACTATGTGGCGGAAAAAGAACCGGGTCAAACCGAACGCTGGCTGAACATTCAAACCATTACCCGCGGTCTGGCCTGGAAGTTGCCCAAATATGAAGATATGATTTTCTGGATTTTCATTGTGCGCAACATGGGTGATACCATCGATTCATGCTTGATCGGCATTTACGATAATTATCAGTTCGTGGCGGATTTTGAGCCGTTCGGCGGATTTGAAACCGGAGGCGAAGGCGGCGATGACATGCTCTTTTGGGATCAAAAACGGCAATTGGCCTACGGTACGGATTTCAACGGTTTGGAATACGATCCCAGAGGCAATGTGATGCCTGCATACAAAATCGCCTGGGGCGGAACGGTGGTTTTAAAAACACCGCGCAACATGGGCGTTACCCGATTCGATGCTTTTGACGGTTTGAAATTGTT
This sequence comes from Calditrichia bacterium, assembly GCA_027039465.1. Taxonomy (GTDB): domain Bacteria; phylum Calditrichota; class Calditrichia; order Calditrichales; family Calditrichaceae; genus Caldithrix. The sequence goes on from JALWEA010000013.1 coordinate 5,402, forward strand.
TTCGACCAAGGATGAGAACGGCATTTTCGAGCGCCAACTTTATTGGTACAATCTGATGAATGTGGGCGATCCGGATGATCATGACGGTGACGGCATCGACGAAGGCCCGTATTTCAACGCCTGGGACAACACCTGGGCCAATTACAAGTACGGCTACACCTACAACATCATGGCGGCCGGACCGTTTAATATGGAGCCTGGTGAAATCGATACACTGATTGTGGCCACGGTTTTCGGGCAGAGCAAAGAAGATTTACTGAAGAACGTAGATAATGCCATTGCCTTGTACAAGCTCAATTTCAAGGTTCCCAAACCACCGCCTCAACCCAAAGTAACGGCAATTCCCGGTGACCAGAAGGTTACGCTGCGTTGGGGAACAGATAGTGAGAAGCATCCCTTGTTTGAAGGGT
>JALWEA010000014.1 GCA_027039465.1 Calditrichia bacterium
GATTGCTATCAGTCCGAAAAACATTTGTCATCTGACTGATAGCAATCAGTCAGATGACTACAAAACGGAAAATGATGTTATTACCTAACATAATTCCCGCATTTAAAATCACTAATCAACATCCAATTCCCGCACCGCATCAATGATGGTGCCGTCGCGCCATTCAATCACCGCCACTACGCGATCTTTGGTTTTGGGCTTTTCCGGCTTGCCGGTAATGGCGATCGCCTTTTCATGCAATTCTTCAATGGAAACCAACGGCAAATCCGTGCCTTTCAAACGATCCAGTAAATCTTGCCGTTTCGGGTTGATGGCAATTCCGGCATCGGTTACCACCGCATCGATCACATCGCCGGGAGCGGTAACCGTGTGTACGCGATCCACAATAATCGGATTTTTCTTGCGGTACAACGGCACGGTAATGATGGTCATGTAGGCATCGGCCGAATCCTGAAATCCGCCAATACCATGGAGCAAATAACCGTCGGAATGGGTGTTTACGTTCACATTAAAATTCAGGTCGATTTCCGTACCGCCCAAAACCGAAGCTTTGACCAGCGGCGCAAAGCAGCCTTTGGTGTGGTAGTTGTAAGAAACAAACGGATTGGTTTCGATGTGATTCCAATTGTCCCGCAATGAACGCACACCGGCCAAATCAAAGGACTGACCGTCAAGAATGAACTTGGTCAATCCTTCTTCCAACATATTGACCAGTGTTTGGGTGGAGCCGCCGCGCACAAAATCGGCCACAACTTTTTTCTCGCGCATGTATTCCGCTACGTACTGAATAAACGCCAGCGACATGCCCCCTGCTCCGGCCTGAAATGAAAATCCGGGCTCTTCCATTAAACCGGAATCGCGAACCAACTGGGCGGCATAAGCGGCAATCTTCAGTCGGGTTGGGTCGGTCGTTATGCGTGTTGTACCGGAAACGATTTGCGTGGGATCGCCCAATTTTTCAATGGGCACCACGTAATCCACATTGCCGCCTTCAATCGACCAGGGATAAGTCGGGAAGGGCACCATATTGTCCGTCACCACAACAACTTTGTCAGCGTACAGTGAATCGGCCAGAGCAAAACCCAAAGGGCCGCAGGCCGATGGCCCGTGAACACCGTTGGCATTACCGTGCGGATCGGCGGTTGGCGCTGCAATAAATGCCACGTCGATGTGTAAGTCACCGTCCTGAATGGCTCGGTAACGTCCGCCGTGGGAACGCAAGACGGCGGTTTTTTTTAGCCCGCCTTCCGTGCACAAGCGACCGACCGGGCCGTTCATGGAACCCTGAATCTGTTCCACAACCCCTCTTTTAATCAGATCCACCAACGGTTCGTGCACCGGGAACAGGGCAGAAGGCGCCAGGATCAAATTTTTTAAACCGCGCGCTGCCAATTTCTCCATGACCATGTTAACCAGATAGTCGCCATTGCGCAGATGATGGTGGAAGGAAATGGTCATTCCGTCCTTAATATTCAAACGATCGATGGCTTCGTCCAAATCCTTGAGTACTTTACTGCCGGTGTAATCGGCGCCGCTGGGAATCGGCGGCCCGACTTTGCGACCGGTCGGTTTGTGTTTGCCGATACCTTTAAAAGGAACAACTTTTTTGCCGTCAATTTCGGTTGGCACTTCACGTCCGATGGCATTTTTAACCATGCTCATTATTTTACTCCTGTTTATTTTTTTAGGTTGAATTTAAATTTTATAAAATTACAAGACTATATCCACAAATTCTTATAAGTTTTCGTGGATATAATCACGTAATTTTAAAAACTGATCAGCACTTCCTAAATTTCGATCATTTATTCGGCAATGACAAATTAAAATAAATGTAACGCTCCCGAAAAAACTTCTTGAACCGTTAAATTCTGTACCGTAAATTATTAACTACTACGGTAGGTAATATAAATAATTTGCAAATATAAAGGCAATACAATGAGCCAAATAATTGAACGCATGCAGACATTGGGATTTTCCCAATATGAGGCCAAAGTCTATCTGGCTCTTTTGCAGCAGCCTAATGTCACCGGATACGAGTTAGCCAAAAATTCCGGCGTTCCCGCTTCGAAGATTTACGCTATTCTCAATAAATTAATCGCCAAAGAAGTTGTGCAGGCCATCGATTCCGAACCGAAAAAATACATTCCGCAACCTCCGGACGAAATTCTTTCGCGCATGCGAGGCGACTTCCTGGAAACCGTAGATTTGGTTTCCGAAAAATTGGAACAGTTGTACAAACACGGCGATACCGCCGACGAGCATATCTGGAATTTAACCGGACGCAACAGCATCATGCGTAAAATTCTGGATTTTTTGCAGGAAGCGCAAAGTTCGATTTTTCTTTCGGTTTGGGACGAAGAATTGGATGAGATGGCCTCGCAATTAAAAAAGGCGCATGAACGCGGCGTGAACATCTCCATTGTACATTTCGGTCAACGGGTTTTGGGCATCGGGCAGGAATATCGTCACGGTCGTGAGCATCAGATTCGCATTGAGCGCGGCGGCCGACGCATCGTCTTGATCATCGACGATAAAAAAGTGATTTTAGGCCATTTCTCGGAAAACGGTTCCAGCAATGCTGTTTGGACAAGCAACAAGGGCATGGTTCTTTTGGCAAAAGATTACATTATTCACGATATTTACACGATCTTGATGATGCGCAAATTCGGTGAAGCGGCTATGGAAATATTCAATAAGATATAACGAATCGGCCACTGAATAACACCGAAGGACACCGAATTTTTTTATTAAATTATTATTTCGGTGTTTTCAGTAACTTTTTAGAATAACTAAAATATTGGCTAACAAATAATATCAAAGTGTGCCGAATATTTCAGAATTAATTTATAATATTTCGGTGTGATTCAGTGTTTTTCGGTGGCGAAAAAAATTGAAAGGAGTGAAAGAAATGAGTGATACGACATGGAAAACGGCGGTGACCAAGGTGGAGCCGAATAAACTGACCATCCGTGGTTACCGTTTGGATGAACTTATCGGCAAGATTTCTTATGCACAAATGGTTTACTTGCTCTTCAAGGGTGAATTGCCTTCACCCAAGGTTGGTAAGCTGTTGGATGCTATTCTCGTTTCTTCGGTAGATCACGGTACGACACCGCCTTCGGCCATCAGTGCCATTACGGTCGCTTCAACCGGTGCGCCAATGAATGCCGCGGTTGCCGCCGGTATTTTGGCCATCTCCAAATTTCACGGCGGAGCGATTGAAGATTGCATGTACATTTTAAAAGAAGCCAAGCAGTTAGCTGATGAGCAGGGTCTTTCCGCCGAAGCGGCTGCGGAAGCAGTGATTAAAAAATTTCGTGAAGAAAAGAAACGGCTGTCCGGTTTCGGACATCGTTACCACACCAACGATCCGCGCACGGTGAAATTGTTAAGCTTAGCCAAAGAATTGGGCCTTGCCGGATTTTACGTGGAATTGGCCGAAGCCTTTGTCAAAAAGCTCAAAGAAATCACAGGTAAAGATTTGCCGCTAAATGTGGACGGCGCTATCGGTACGTTGTTGTGTGAGTTGGACATCGATCCCATCTTTGCCAATGCCTTTTTCATGATTGCCCGCGTTCCGGGCTTGGTGGCGCATATTCACGAAGAAAAAACGCGCTACAAACCGATGCGCAAGATCGATTTCATGCACGTGGAATATGACGGGCCGGAAGATCGCACCGTGGATTGATTCGGAACCGGGAAATTGGAATTGGAAATTTTCAGTTCCTAATTCCGAGTTCCAAGTTGAAATCTTTTCACCGAAAGTTATTTAACAACCAAAATACAGGAGAATGCCTATGAGCAGACAACAAGTGCTTGAACTCTTGCCCGAAATCAATGAGATTCAAGACGAACAATTGAAGGACAAAGTGATCGCCTGCTGGGAAGAAGCCATTGCGTATCGTAACTGGACCAATGAAGAACTAAGCAGCATTCCGTTCACCTTGCTGGCCGACAACGTAAAAATTCATTTTATTGAGCACGTACGCACCTGTTGCCGCATGGCCATTGCCATCGACAAGGTGCAGGAAGAAGCGTACGGTGATCGTCGCACGCCGGTCAACCGCGACTACCTGATTGCCGGTTCGCTTTTGGCCGATGTGGGTAAACTTTTGGAATACGATAAAAAAGAAGACTGTACCATTTACAAAAGCGATTACGGCAAACACATCCGTCACCCATTTAGCGGTGTGGGCTTGGCTTTTAAACACGGCTTACCTTCGGAAGTGATGCACATAATTGCCACCCACTCCAAAGAAGGCGACGGTGAAAAACGTTCGCCCGAATCGATCATTTTCCACCATGTGGATTTTATTGATTTTGAGTTGGTGAAATAAAATTCGCCACTGAAATCACCGAAGGACATCGAATTTTGTAGGAAAGGATTCCTTTTTTTTCCTGCTCTTAAATTACAGGGCATTATAATTCGTCAATAAAAAAGAAAGGGAATCCTTATGATTTATGAAAAAGAACTTTCGGACAAAATTATTGATTGTGCATTTACCGTTCACAAAATCCTGGGATATGGTTTTTTGGAAAAGGTATATGAAAATAGCTTACGTATTGAATTGGAAGAACACGGTTTGGAAGTCAAACAACAGGCTGAAATTGATGTCTTTTACAAAAAATATAACGTTGGCAATTATCGCGCGGACTTGTTTGTAGAAGATAAAATTGTCTTGGAATTAAAAGCTGAAAAGGAGCTCAACAAAGAACATATTGCCCAATTAATAAACTATTTAAAAGCGAGTAAAATTAAAGTAGGTTATTTAATAAACTTCGGTAGGCACAAATTCTAATTTAAGAGAATTATTTTTTAAGTAAATGCGCCACCGAAATCACCGAAGTACACCGAATAGATTGGGAACTGGGAACTTGGAATTGGGAATTTTTTAAATCGGTCAATTTAGCCCAAAAACTGATATTTGAATAGGCTTTAAAAATGTTTAAAGAAATTCACGAAATTGATGTTTTTATTTTGGCAGAAAATTTGGCTAATCTCATTTGGGAAATCGTTTTAAAATGGAATTACTTTGAACAAGACACTGTCGGAAAACAATTAATAAGGGCTGTAGATTCAATCAGTGCCAATATTGCCGAATCACATGGACGATATCACTATCAGGATAAAAAGAATTTCGGGTATTTTGCCAGAGGCTCTTTTGAAGAAACAAAAAGTTGGATTCGTAAATGTGAGCAGCGAAATCTTATTTCCGAAAAAGAATTGAAAGAGATTAATAAATACCTTTCGGCTATTGGCCCGAAACTAAATGCGTTGATTAATACTTACAAAAAGGGCATGAGCTAAATTAATCGGCCAAATTCCAAGTTCCCAGTTCCAAGTTCCCAATATTTTCGGTGTACTTCGGCGTTTTTCGGTGGCAAAAAAGAAAACAGGAGGATTAGAATGGCTAAGTACAAAATTGCCTGGTTACCGGGCGACGGTGTAGGCAAAGACGTAATGGAAGCGGCACGCATCGTGCTGGACGCGCTTAAATTTGATGCGGAATACATTCCAGGTGATATCGGCTGGGAGTTCTGGAAGCATGAAGGCGATCCGCTGCCCAAACGTACCATTGAGATGATGAAACAAACCGATGCGGCGCTTTTCGGAGCGATTACTTCCAAACCCAAAGAAGAAGCGGCTAAAGAATTGGATGATCATCTGAAAGACAAAGGGTTGGTCTATTTTTCGCCCATCGTGCGTTTGCGTCAGGAATTTAACCTGCACACCAATATGCGTCCCTGCAAGGCGTATCCCGGGAACCCCTTGAATTACAAAGAAGGTATTGATTTGGTGGTTTTCCGTGAAAACACCGAAGGTCTTTACGGTGGCGTGGAATTCCATCCCATTCCGCAGGAAGTATTTGACGTGCTGGATAAGCATCATCCCAAAATGGGTAAGTTCCGTCAATACGGGTTGGAAAATTTGGCCATGTCCACCCGCATCATGAGTCGCCAAAAGTGTGAGAACATTGTGCGTCAGGCGTTTGAATATGCCAAAAAACACGGCCGCAAATCGGTCACGGTGGTGGACAAACCCAACGTGTTGCGCGAAACCGGTGGTCTGATGGTGCGCACCGCTCGCGAAGTGGCCAAGAACTATCCGGATATCCCTTTGTACGAAACCAACATTGATGCCCAGGCCATGTGGCTGCTCAAGAACCCGTTCGATTACGACATTCTGGTAGCCGAAAACATGTTCGGCGACATCCTTTCCGATTTGGCTGCCCAGCTGGTCGGCGGTTTGGGCTTTGCTTCGGCGGGTAACATCGGTGATAATTACGCGGTGTTTGAACCGACCCACGGCTCTGCGCCCAAATACGCCGGACAGTACAAGGTGAACCCCATTGCCATGCTGTTGGCGACAAAATTAATGCTGGATTGGTTGGGAGAAACCAAAGACGGTGAACGTCTGGAAAGTGCCATTGCCACGGTAATTAAAGAAGGTAAAGTGCGCACCTACGACATGGGTGGCAACAATACCACATTAGAAGTGGCCGAGGAAGTGGCGCGCAAATTGTGAAAACGGAGTTAACGGAGAGAACAGAGTTTTTTGAGTAAGAAATATTAAAAAATTTAATTTGAATTTTGAGATTAAGGGATTAGTTGTTCTTTGAAAGGGAATTCAGGGCTTTTAACCATTCATAAGGAGAAAGCTCATGGATCAAATTGATTTTGCACGCATTAATGATGTCACGGAGCAAATTATTGCCTGTGCCATTGAAGTGCACAAAAATTTAGGCCCGGGATTCCTTGAATCTGTTTATGAAGAAGCGCTTTGTATTGAGTTTGATCTCAGAGGAATTTCGTATCGGCGCCAAATGGATTTTGATTTGGATTACAAAGGCTATTTCATTAAAGGCCAGCGTTTGGACTTGCTTGTTGAAGATTTGGTTGTCGTTGAAAATAAAGCGCTTGGCGAAGTGTTACCGATTCACAAAATGATTCTTATTTCCTATCTGAAAGCGGTTAAAAAACGCGTCGGCTTGATTATCAATTACCACGAACGATTGCTTAAAGATGGGATTCACCGGATATTGCTTCCGGAACATTACATTATGAAAGATTAAGTAATTACTTTGCTCAAATTCGTTCGGCTGGAACTCAAATAAAATCACAAATCGCTTAAAAGAAAAAAATGAATATTTTTAGTTCATAATTTCTCTGCTTTCTCTGTTCTCTCTGTTTTCCCAATACTTGAAAGGAGCAATGAATGGAAAAACAATTCATTACTTACAAATTGGCCGAATTTACCAAAAACCTAAAATTCGAAGATTTGGACGAGCAAACCGTTAATAACGTCAAACGTTTTCTGCTGGATTCCATTGGTTGTGCTTTTGGCGGAAGCCAGACCCACGACGTGAAAATCATGCTTGATTTTTACAACGAGATCGGCGGCAAAGAGGAAGCCACCGTCATTAATTCCGCTCAAAAATTGCCCATGATCCATCAGGTTTTGCTCAATTCGTTAATGATTCGCGCATTGGATTACAACGACATTTACTGGGAAGAAGACCCTTCGCATCCCAGCGATTTGATTCCCGCCGCTTTAACGCCCGCCGAATATCTGCACAAAAGCGGTAAAGACCTTATTACGGCCATCGTGCTGGCCTACGAGTGGGAACAGCGTTTGTGCGAATTTGCCCATCCCGGCGTGCGCGAGACCAAATGGCATCACGCCACCCTGACCCAGTTTGCTTCACCCTTGGCGGCCGGTAAGGTACTCGACCTTTCCGTTGAGCAGTTGGTCAACGCCATCGGCATTTCCGCCAGCCATAATCACACATTGGGCGTGGTCACCGCCGGAAATCTGACCATGATGAAAAACACGGTTGATCCCATGGCGGTTCAGGCCGGTTTGTACGCGGCCTTATTGGCTCAACGCGGTTACGAAGGCCCGGCCCACGTCATTGATGGGAAAGAAGGTCTGGTGGATGTTTTTGTGAACAACAAATTCGAATTGGAAGTGCTGACAGACGGATTGGGCGAATCGTTCCGCATTAACCGTTGTTCGATGAAAGCCTTTCCGACGGAGGCGTTAACGCACACGCCGATGTCAGCCGTCATCAAATTGATGAAAGAACACAACATCAAAAAAGAAGACATTGAAGAAGTCACCATCGGCACCGTGGCCCGCGCTGCGGATATTCTGTCCGATCCATCCAAATACGATCCGCAAACGCGTGAAACCGCCGACCACAGCCTGCCTTACTGCATCAGTGTTTGTATTGTGGACGGTACGGTTACGCCCGCTTCGTTCAGCAAGGGAAAAATCTTCGACCCGGAAATTCGTTCCTTCCTGCCGAAGATCAAAGTGGTGGCCAAGCCTGAATTCGAAAAAACTTTTCCGAAATTAAAACAGGCCAGTGCTGAAATTAAAACGAAGGACGGCAAAACCCACAGCATCACTCTGGACTATCCTCTGGGCGACTACCGCGAGCCGATGGATCGCGAAACGTTGCTTAAAAAATTCGATTCCATGGTGATTCCCGTGGTGGGCAAAGAACGGCGTGACGCCATTGTGGAAGCTATCGATCATTTGGATGAAATCCAAGATGTGGCCGATTTCATGAAGCTGCTCAAATAGATAAAACAAAGCCCCGCATTTGCGGGGCTTTAACCTTTTAAACGTCATGTTAAGATTTTCCGATTTTTTAACATAACCAGCGGGACATGTTAAAATTTTCCGATTTTTTTAACATATCTTTGTTGACATGTTAAATATTTTCGATTTTTTTAACACGTCAATGCTGCACAAAATAACATAAAAAACCGATGGTACGAACCATTTTCGTACCATCGGTTTAATAAATCGATAATTTTAGTTTCCAAGCTACTATTTCTTTTTCAACACAACTTTTTGATTATTGGCCTTGGCGATAAGTTTTTCCAAACTGCGAAGATCTTCGTAATCGCTGGCGGGAAGTATCGTTTTAATCACCGCATATTTTCGTTTAAAGAACAGCTCGCCGTTGTTGTGTTCGCTCATCCCGTAGAAAAAACCGGCAAACTTTGTCTGTTTTGATATGGTGGGAACCATGCCTTCAGGGCTAAACTTCTCCGGGTCGTAATGAATTGTCGTTTGATCCACGACAAGAAACGGTTCGTCGAAAACAATCGGGTATTCCCGTTTTTCTTCGATAAATTGATCCAGATGAGATTTTAACGTAAAGATTGAAGGATCAAAAATAAACAACTTTCCCGTTGACGATCCGAACGCATTTTTACTAAAATCGAATTCCACCCGAAACGAATCGACAATAACGGACGGATCGGTAAATTTCAAATGTGAAAGTTCGATGTCTTGCGTGTTCGCATTCAAATAACGCGTCATAATCTTTTTCATGTCCGCAGCATTGGCATCCTTCAAATGCGAGCGAATGCTCAAATTATGATTGCCCGTAAAAAGCAGCACGGCATGGCCGTCCACACTTCCGTTGGCATGAATGTTTAAATCAACAACTCTTCGGGTAATATTATTTAAATATTGACTCTTGGGAATTCGGGTTAACATGGATTTACCGTCATTAAAAATGACCAAAGCATATTGGCCTTCAAGGGCAGGATAAATTTCTCCCAGGGGACAACTGCTTCCGGTGGCGTCTAACCAAAAATATTTTCCGTCGCTTGTTTTAGTAAGGGTAATCATGTGATTAAAAAATTTCAAAGAATACAATACGGGTTTGGAAATGATTTTCGATCGCGTGGCAACCAATGCCGGATACGCTTCGATGCCCTGCGCTTTTAACAGATTTACACTAAGGACGGTCATATCTTTACAATCACCATATTGATTCTTGATGATCGTATTAACGTCATGGGGAATGTAACCGCTCTTGCCAATATCAAAAGCAAGGTAATGGTATTTTTTTTGGATGTAATAAAAAATACGTTTAATCTTTTCGATATCCGACGTTGCTCCTTTGCAAATTTCATTGGACAGCGCAACGACATTAGGGTCGTTTTGACTGTTCATGTATTCTTTGAGATGCGACCAATAAGCTTTGGAAACTTCATTCCACGAATCATATTTCAAATCAACGCTTACGTAACGGGCAATGTCAAAATAAGGCGGCGAGGCCGGTTCGTCTTTTAAAGCGGGAATATTTCTTTGAATCCAATAATAAATGGTACTTCTGTTTTTATCCGACTGCTGGTTTAAAATGTTTTTTAACACCTTCGGCGGATCGAGTTGAAAATTGTTGGGGAAGTACGTCCAATTGTTTCCGTAACGGAAAAATATTTGAGGTATTTCAACGGTATAGCGACTGTAAATTTTTGGAATGTCTTCCTGCACAAACCAGTAATCACCCACAAACCAACCGCTATAATTCACCGTGTAAGCAAATTGCAAAATGGCGCCTGGCTCTACCCCCGGAAATGTAAAGCGAACCGATTTTTCGTGAGAGATCATATCATAATCTTCATGTAACTTGGTAGGATGCAAATCTTTATCCGTTAATTCGATCACTTGCCCGTCGGGTTTTATGGTTCGAGCCTTAAATGATACCAAGCGCATGTCATCGTTCAAATAAATTTTATGACTGGTCCAGTTTTCCGCCTTATCATTAAAATAAACCATGGCCACCTGGACGCTCTTTTTTACATTCACATCCCAATCGGAATCCAAATAAAATTGGTTTTTAATATCTTCGTAAAGTACAACGCCTCCGGCATTGGGATAATCCAATTCGGTCGGTACGTAATCCAGCCCCGTTGTTTTCAATATTTCGTCAACACTTAACGTTTTTACGGTGCTGCAGGCAAAAAGAAGCAAAAAAGACAAAAAAAGGCTTAAACGGGCGATGAGTCTAAACATAAAATACCCTCCAAAGTAATGACTATTAATTTCTATATCTTGGCCTTTTTATTTTTCCAAAAAACTACTGGCGCCAATCATGTACTTTCACATCAGAGCTGGCCTTTATTTTTTTTATATAAAATCATTAAAAGAAAAATTTGATTAACTCTTTGATTTGGATTCATCTTTTTCTTTCTTCCTCCCCACAGAAGTTTCTTTTTTAATAGCTTTCGTCTTGCCGGATTTTCTATTTTTTTTAGAAGGCATTATTTTTAAGGCAGGAAGAATTAAAGGTTTGAGTCCCATCTGGAAAGTTGCGTAACGCACTTGTTCTCTAAAGATAGCCATAATGGAAAAAATAGCATTTCGATTTACGTAGAGCATAAAAATATCTTCAGTAAAATAATCAGGATTAAAATTTATTATTAATTTTACAGTAATATTTATTTCCAAATACTTTCGCTTATCCGGAGTATTGCCTTCAACATTCAGATTGGCCTTTAATTCTATTTGATTTTCTTTAATTCTTTTGGGATCATCGATAGAAAGTCCGAGCTCCGTTATTAATTTATCTTCTTTTGTGGTGGTTTCGTTAAACAAATTCCAGCTTATTGTAGGAACAGTAATAGAAATTAGTTCTAAGCTACTAATGAATCTATTATATCTTTCTTCCACTTTTTCTCCTTGGGTGCACTGAATTCAACTTTCCATTTCTGTATGTTTTTTGAAAAGATTTCGTCAGAGTACTCAATTTTTTCCGATTTCCACTCAATGATCGATGCGACATTTCCAAAAATACATGATGTACAATCTTGCTCAAAAGGAATCTTTATTTTATGCAAAATTTTATTTCGAATTTTAATATATTTCGGTGAATTGGATACAATATTTTGATCGAACAAATCCAAAAGGACTTCAGGATATTTCATAATTGTTTTTAAAAGATTTGCATTAGAAGGATCAGGAATGGCGCCTTTTAAATAGCGATCCATGGTTTTAAATGCAATGCCGGTTATTTTTTCCATATCGCGTAAAGAAAAATTATATTCTCCCATAAATTGTTTAATGTCGGAAGGCGATGGAATATTATATTTATTTCTGTAAATTTGGCGTGCATTTTCAATGAAATCAAACGTATCCTCTAACGGGCCAAACTCTTCGCCGCAGCTAGAACAACGATACACTTCACCTTCAACTTTTATTTTTTCACCTCTTATTGGTATTTCTTTGGTTATTCTAATTTTTTCTACGGAATTATCTTCGCCGCAAACCGGACAAAATGAAAATTCAAACATAAATATTCTCCAAACTTAATCAATCATGGAAGGATAAACAGATAGCATAAGGTCGGTCACCAATAATAATTTTGAGTTTGATATATATTTCATAGCCTTGCCATTGATATCGAAAAGTATATATAATCCCCTCTTTATGATTTTTATTTCTTTCTAATTCAGGGCCATTTCTTAAATGGTTTTTATTTAATTTATTAAAAATTATATCCTCAATCTCTTTTTGAGTTAATCCGCTTCTTTCAATAAATTCTATATTTTTAGGACGCAGTATAATTTGAATATGCGGGATTAATCCGCAAATGGCCCGCAATTCATCCAAAAATTTTTCAACCGTATCATATTCCGGAGGAACTTTCACAATGCCTCCGGAATCTATTTGTAGTTATTTGACTACATAATATAATCGTTTGTTTCATATAATCCAAAAATTTTTTTATTTATTTAGATCAATTCCCGTGCAAATGATTAATAATAGCCATTTATTTTTCATAAAAATTTCCTATGATAAACTAATTCTTAGTAATAAAATTAAAATTCTGTTTTTTTCTTCTTGTTCCTGAATTCATAGCAATAAATAATACAAATTCTATGGTATTATATCGCAGATTACCATATAGCCGACATTTCTTTATTTAAAACGGGCTATGGTAAATATTCTGCATTCGACAGAACAAGACCAGTCAACAACAAGCCATTATCCGAATACAAAATAATTATTTAGGATCTATTTTATTTGATTAAATTCTTAAAATCTCGAAAGACTATCGATCAAAATTTTTCCACGTGGATGTTTCAATTTAACAAATATGATTGTCGATTAAAAATTTTTTTACGGTATGAATGAAATCAGCGACCAATAGGAAGAAGCAGAATAATCGCCGCTATTGTGGTCACAATCAAAATCGCAGGACGCAGATAGCCTTTATCCAAAAAGCGCACCACTCCTTTGGAAAAGAAAAATCCGGTAAGAACGCCTGGAATGAGAAGAAGCCCGCGATAAAAATCCGGCCAACCGAATTTACCGACCACGGCCAACGAAATAAGCGCAATGATCGTTCCTAAAATAAAAATAGCCGCCAAGGTACCACGCAGCTTGGAGCCTTTTTGATGCTGATAAACCAAAGCCATGGGCGCACCGCCAATGGCAGCCACCGTACCCATAAAACCCGAGACAACGCCCGCGCCTAATAAATTCGCCGGTTTTAATGTCAAGCGAAGACCGGATATACTTAAGAAAACGGCAAAGAGGACAAGCCCGGCAAAGAGCGGTTTGATGTGTTGCGCCGGAAAGATCGTCAAAAAATAAGCTCCGATGATGCTGCCTAAAATGCGTCCGGTGGTCGCCCAGGAAAACTCCTGCAACCGCACCTCGGAGCGATCGCGCAAATACATGAGTATGGTTAAAGTAACCGCAGCAACCAACAAGGAACCAGGCACCAGGCGCGCATCGATCAGAACCAGGAGGGGAACGGCAAACGGGCCTAATCCGAAGCCAATGGCACTTTGCAGAATAGCGCCAACGAATGTAATCCCAAAAATCAAAACAATTTGTAACAGACTAAGGCCCAGCATCATTTTCCCCTGAACATTCCTGCATATCGTTTACTCTTTAAAGCTTTGCTAATTTGGAAATAATACCAGCAAGATACAAATAAATTAAGATGAAAGATGAAAGAGAAAAGATTAAAGGATTAAGACAAAAGAAAAAGGTGCGTCGGAACCGAGTATTGGGAATTAGGAACCGGGAACTGGGAATTGGTCTTATCGTTATTCGTGTATTCGTATACTCGTTATTCGGAAACCATAATTTGTGCGATAAGTGATCTATCCATCCTGCAATACGATTCCACCTGCAATTAGGAGATGGAAACTTGTCCGAACGTGGCGTAAATTTCTCATTCGCGCACGGCCTACCGCCAACCCCCGCTTAACGAATATACGAATAACGGATACACGCTTAACGCTTAACTCTTAACCCTTTACTATTTCCTTGTCCAACCCTCCGCGCAAAAATATTTCAGAAGTTCTCAATAATTCTTTAACTTGTTCGAGAATAGAAAAACGAAAAAATCTTTTGTTTTTTGGGATTCCTTTTTAACTTAGGAATGTAAAGTTAAAACTCTGGAGGCAATATGAGTACGACTTTTACTGAAATCGTTATCGAAGGCCGGTTTTTAATGGTCAAAGGTTTTATGCTCGGATTTTTGGGCTGCCAAAAACCGGACGGCAAATTCTTTTTCCACCAAAAGGAGAATATTCGTCGGGAAACCTTCGGTGAATTTTTAAAAGACCTCTTTGAATTGGACAATTACGTTCATTTTTGTCTTGAAGACGACCTTCTGGAACCGTTTAAAAAAGCTTTGACCCTTTACACCAAAGCAACCGGCTACAAAATAAAATCCGAGCGTCCCGTAAAAGGCGCAGAATTTTCCTTTGCCGCAGAAGTCTACAATCGCGATTTGGGCGATCAGTTGAAGAATATCCTCAATCATTTGCCGGAAGGCGTAGAACTTAAAGACTATGTCCCGTCCGAAGAGATTAATGACGATGCCAAAGGCTTTGAAGCTTACGCTCCTTTACATGCTTATATTTTCAGAGCAAAAGGGATTGTTACCGGAGATTTTGACGGAATCATGAAAACCTATTTGGATTTAAAACGCGGTGACTTGGCCAATTTCGTGATTTTAAGTCAGGTTAAATTGCACTTCTAAAAAATCAATACTTACAAAATAGAAATTTAAAAGGCATCCCGATTACGAGATGCCTTTTTTCTTGAAAACTAATTTTTCATCTTTTTCAATTCTTCAATCATCCTCGGCACAACATCAAACAAATCGGCAACAATGCCGTAATCGGCCACTTTAAAAATCGGCGCTTCGGGATCTTTGTTAATGGCAACGATGTATTTTGACGAAGACATACCGGCTAAATGCTGAATAGCGCCGGAAATGCCAATGGCAATGTAAAGCGAAGGCGAAACGGTTTTACCGGTCTGCCCCACTTGCTCGTCATGAGGACGCCAGCCCGCGTCAACGGCTGCACGCGAGGCGCCGGTAGCGGCTCCCAACAAATCGGCCAATTCTTCGATCAGATGCCAGTTTTCCGGACCTTTCATACCGCGGCCTCCGGAAACAATGATATCGGCTTCGGTAACATCCAATTTACCTTTGGCCCCGCTAACAATTTCCTTTAAAATGGTTTTAACGTCGCTGACCGCCACGCTTTCTTCCTGCACGGAAGCTTGCACGGGACTTTCAACGGCTGAATAGACATTGGGACGAACCGTTAAAATTTGCACATCGCCGTTTAAACGAATATTGGCCCGTACCTTACCCGCATACATGGGGCGTATCAATTTCAACTGATCGCCATCCAATTCCACCTGAATGCAATCCGTTGCCGCCGGTGCATTTAACAAAGCGGATACCCGCGGTGCCAGGTCTTTGCCTGTGGCCGTGGCGCCCAACATCAAAATATCGGCGCCTTGTTTTTTAACGATTTCAGCTAATGCTTTGGCGTAGCCGTCTGGACTGTAAGTATCAAGCCCGGGCGTGCTGACCTTTATTACTTTCTCCGCGCCGTATTTGCCCAACGATTCAACGGCATCTTCACTCGTATTGCCGATTAAAACGACTTCAAAAGGAAGGCCTAATTGTTTGGCCAAGGAAATATTTTCAAAGGTTACCTTGCGGATTTGTCCGTCTCTATGTTCTGCATAAATCATAAGTTTCATTGATCTATTCTCCTGAGTTTAATTCGGTTAAACATTCCGTCAGATTACTTTGGCTTCTTCATGCAACAAACGAAGCAGCTCCGGAACAGCATCGGCGCTGTCACCGACAATTTTTCCGGGGTTCTTGGGCGGCGGATACATGTACGATTCCACCGTCAATTGTTCAGGAGCCAATGAAACTTCCCGTTCTTCGATTTGAATTTTTTTGGCGCGCATAATGCCTTTCAAAGCAGGATAGCGCGGCTCATTTAATCCTCTCTGTGCTCCGATAATGGCCGGCATTGACAATTCCAAAACTTCGTGACCGCCTTCCACTTCGCGTTCAACCGTTATTTTATCACCCTCGATTTCCATTTTGATGACAACCGTTGCAGCCGGCATATCCAAAAGCGAACCTAAAACAGAAGGGATTTGAGCATGGTCATCATCAATGGCCTGTTTGCCCAAAAAGATCAAATCGTAGGAGCCTTCTTTTAAAACTTCCGCTAAGGCTTTGGCGGTGGTTAACGGATCATCCGGATGACGATCGGTTTTAAGATGAATGGCTTTATCGGCACCCATGGCCAATGCCGTGCGCATGGCTGTTGTCACACGATCCGGCCCTAATGAAATGACGGTTACCTCGCCGCCGTTGGCCTCTTTTAAGCGTATTGCCTGTTCCACGGCAATTTCATCATAAGGATTTAAGATGAATTTAATATCGCTTTCATCCACCCGCTTCTGATCATCGGTCAGTTTAACACGGGTTTCCGTATCCGGTGTTTGCTTGATGCATACGGCAATATTCACGGTATCCTCCTAAGTTTCGTTAATCCATTTTACCTCATGCCTAATTTAAAAAATTTTTTGATTGAATGTATGCTTTTTTGTAAAAATTTTTGAATTTAGAGGGCAAACTTCATTAAAGATGCTAAAAATCGGCAACGGGTATTTAATATTAAAAATTTTGCAGTAAAAATGCGGCTCCCTGTCCGCCTCCGACACAAAGCGAGGCCAAGCCCATTAACACCTTGCGACGTTTCATTTCCAAACTAAGCGTCAAGATCAATCGCGCTCCCGAAGCTCCGACCGGATGGCCCAATGCAATGGCGCCGCCATTCACATTCAAAAGTTCGGGCGGAATTTCGCCGAGGGCATGGGGAAAGTCCAAATATTTTTTACTTAATTGAGTCGATTCCATAATGCGTAAATTGGCAATTACCTGCGCAGCGAACGCTTCATTGATCTCAAAAAGACCTACTTCCTTAAACGTAATACCGATCTTTCGAATTAGCTTGGCTAGAGCATAAGCCGGTCCAAGTCCCATGCGTACGGGATCCACGCCGGTAAAGCTAAACATCTTCACTCTGCTTAAGATTTTAAACCCCATTTCTCTAGCCCGTCCTTCGGTCATGACCAGCAACATCACGGCGCCATCCGTGATCTGGCTTGAGTTACCGGCGGTTAACGTTCCGCCTTCGGGCGCAAACACGGGCTTCAATTTGGCCAATGCTTCCATGCTTTGACCGTAACGAATTCCATTGTCCTCTTTGATAATCCTTGCGGTATTGCCTGGCAGGGTAATCGGATGTATTTCTTCGGCAAGAATTCCTTGCTTTTGCGCACGTTCCGCTTTTTGATGACTTTGCAGGGCAAATTCATCTTGCTCTTCGCGGGAAATATTAAATTCTTTGACTAAAATTTCGGTGCTTTCGCCCATATTCAAACCGGTATAACCGTCGGTAAGCCCCAATTGCAATCCGCTGACCGGCTTCAAAAAAGAAGGTCGAAATTTAATCATCTCCTTAATTTTGGCTGGAAATGTTCGGGCACGCAAAAGATCATTAAACCAACGGCGGGCTTTATCATTGAACAAATACGGAATTTGCGACATGCTTTCCACACCGCCGACCACAAACACCTCCCCTTCCAGGCTTTTGATCTTCATAAACGCCTGGGCGACCGCTTCCATGCCGCTGGCGCAATTGCGCTGAACCGTATACGCCGGTACCGAAACATCCAATCCTGCTTTTAAAGCAATGTGGCGTGCAATATTAGCCGCCTGAGGTGGTTGGGCAACGTTTCCGATTATGACCTCATCGATATCTTCGGATTTCAAATTATTGCGTTTGAGCAGTTCTTTCAGTACCATGGCGGCAAGATCCTGGGGCGGGAGGTCCTTGAAATCCGTATTAAATTTAATAAAAGGAGACCTTAGCCCGTCGACAATAACGATTTCCGACATTTGAATACCCTCACTTGTTAGCGATGGAAAATTCATCCAACGAAAACATTGTCCCTAAAAAAGAACCGAATTTAAAATCCGTTTTATGAGGCCATAAAGATTTATAAATAAGAATACAAAAAAATTTTAAAATTTCCAACCTATTTTTGCAAGAAATTTTCACATCTTATCAATCTTCGGCAACGCTCTTTTATTATCTTTCCAAAATCCTGAGACGCTTTTTATTTTAAAACCACCATTTTCCGCACCTTCACCCGAGCTCCCGCTTTTAAGCGATACACATAAACACCGGAAGCTAAGTTTTTGGCTTGAATATGCACCGTGTGCTGCCCCGGAGCCTGTAATTTATTTACCACTTCCATGACCTTTTGTCCCAAAATATTGTACACGGTTAGTTGCACTTTTTCTGCTTTTGGAATTGAATAGCGGATGGTCGTGACCGGATTGAA
>JALWEA010000015.1 GCA_027039465.1 Calditrichia bacterium
ATTAGGATTAAAATATTTCAACGGGATTAAATCAAATTTCACAACAAAATACGTAGAAAAACATGCTTTTACAAATTAAATTCGAGAACTTTTGCTTTTTAAACATAGCATTTGTAACGGTACAATTCTTTGGATTCAATAAGTCAATTCAAAAGGAAGGGGCTATGCCGGATATTCAGCCTTTATGTTCATTTCCGTGCGACATTTCGTTGCCGCTTTGGAAGGGATTGCTTCTCCCGACTTTGTCGGGATCGCAATGACAACCTTTACGAATAACGATTTCCTCATTTAACCATTCAACTAATCAACTATTCAACCCTTCCACGATTAACGAATACACGAATAACGCTTTTCCTTTTAACCCTTTCCCTATCCATCTACTTCGGCAAAGCAATCAAGATATCAATTCTTCGATTTTTAGCGCGGCCCTCGGCGGTTTTATTGCTGGCAATGGGTTTTTGTTCACCCATTCCGATGGCCTGAATCTGGTTGGGATCCAAAGCAAGGTTGGCATTTAAATACTCTTTTACGGCATTGGCGCGTTCTTCGGAAAGCAATTTGTTTTTGTAAGCGCTTCCAGTGGCGTCGGTGTGACCTTCCACAACCACATAACTATCGGGAAATTCACGGATGGCGCGTTGTACTTTGGTTAATAAAGAAAAATATTCCGGCTGGATAATGGCTCTGCCCGGTGCAAATTGCAAACCGCTAAGTCTGATTAATAAATTGTTATCCTGCACGCGCACTTCCGCTTCGTTTTGAGCAAACAGCGATTTTACCTTCTTGATTTTCTCTTCCAATTCCATCTTTTTTTGCAATGCTTTTGAGAGGCCCGATTCTTTCTCTTTCAATTTAATTAATGCTTCTTTCAGGCTATCGTTTTCAGCCATCAAGCGTTTTTGTTCGCTCTTCAAATTGGCAATGTAAGCCAAAATGGTCTCCACCGGCTTACCGAACCCGCGATCAAATTGCGGTTGATAATTAAACGGTTCGGCAATATTAGAAAGTAAATCTTCAAATTTCAACAACGCCATTTCGGCATTTTCATTATTGGCACGGATGGCTTTGACTTGCTTGGCTAAAAAAACCGCATGCCGCGCCAAATAGTTTGCTTCCCCGGCCTTTTGACGAATGGAACTTAAATCATCGGGATTTTCCATAATTAAACTTTCGGTTTCCTTAATCGCATTTTCGGCGGCGGTAAAAGTATTTTTACACAGATGCGGGGCATCCGCTTCCTTGGCCAATTCAAGGGAATTCTTGGCTTCGCCAAGCATACTGTTTTTTAGCGACTCCAAACGTGCCCGGGTGTAATATTCAGCGGCATCCTTTGCTTCGTCTTTGGCGTCATCCACATCATCGTCTTCCAACTCTTCCGCAGCATCCTTAAGTTTATCTTCAGCTTTTTCCCACAACTTATTAGCAAACTGCGGAGCTCCGGCATCCAAAGCTTTATCTCTGAGTTTAAGTAACGCATCAAAAATATCTTGAGCATGGTCGACGTTTTTTAGTGCTTCCAAAGCTGCCATTTCGCATTGACGTAAATAACGTTGAATTTTGGGAATATCGGGATCGTCTTTATCAAAATCCTTGCTTGCTTTCTTGTAAAATTCCAGCGCCTTTTGGTAATTTTGCGGAGATAGAAGAGCGGCATTTTTCTTTTGTAAATCTTCGATAAGACGATCATAACGATCAAAAATAGATGATTTGGAAGGGATTTGCGCAAAAGCGTTAACGGAAGTTAAAACTAATGCTAATATTAGTGTGCCAAAGGTTATTCTTTTTACCATAGCTCCATCGCCTGTTAATTTAACTTGTCTCATTTCTTTTCTTAAGATAAGACAAGATGCGATGCATGGCAACATTTCCCAAACCTTTAACGGC
>JALWEA010000016.1 GCA_027039465.1 Calditrichia bacterium
GCCGGATAGTTACAAGCGTTTGCCGCAAATGCTGGAACATGTTTGGAATCAGGGCAAAAAAGAGGGGGATTTCACTCTTTCCGAATACGAAACTTACAGCGATATTTTTCCCGAACCCGAGCCTGGCGTTAATGCCTGGATTGCCGTGATGCGCGGTTGCGACAATTTCTGCACTTTTTGCGTGGTGCCCTACACCCGCGGTCGTGAACGCAGTCGCGATCCTTTTAATGTTTTGGAAGAAGTCAAACAGTTGGCACAAAAGGGCTACAAGCAAATTACCTTATTGGGGCAAAATGTAAATTCTTATCGTTTTAAAGATTACGATTTTGCCGATCTTATCGAAATCGTTTCACAAGTTGACGGCATTGAGCGTATTCGTTTCACCTCACCCCATCCGAAGGATTTCCCTGAAAAACTGATTGAGGTTGTGGCTAATAATCCCAAAGCATGCAAACACATTCACTTGCCGTTGCAGGCCGGAAATAATCGAATTCTGGAATTAATGAATCGTACGTACACCCGCGAACAATTTTTAGCTTTGGCCGATCATTTGCGTGAGCGCATTCCGCATTTGGTGTTAACGACCGACGTCATTGTGGGCTTTCCCACGGAAACAGAAGAAGAATTTCAGGAAACGCTGGATGTGATGCGCAAAGTGGAATTTGATGCGGCCTTCATGTTCAAATATTCGGAACGGCAGCACACCATTGCCTCGCGCAAATATCCCGATGACGTTTCCGATGAAGAAAAGACCTCGCGCATTACACGATTGGTCGATATGCAAAAGAAAATTGCTTTGAAAAAAAATCAGGAACATTTGGGACAAATTTTCGATGTTTTGTTGGAAGGTCGTGGTAAAAAACCGAACCAGTTATTAGGGCGCAATGACGGCAATAAGATTGTGGTATTCCCTGACAACGGTGCTAAAATCGGAGACTTTGTGCGGGTTGAAATCAAAGAAGTAACATCCAACACCTTAATCGGCGTTGCCGTTGATTGAAAAATTTCCTTAACCATTAACTCTTAACGCTTAACTTTTAACCTTTTACCCAAAGGAGCTTGCGTGTTTCACTTTGACCGCGACTTGCACATTCCGGAAATTGATTTGTGGATTGACAGCACCCATGTTAAACCGTTTGGATTTGTGTCGCACGCACACAGCGACCATTTGGCCCGCCACAAAAAGATCTTGTGCACTCCGGCGACCAAAGCCTTTGCTCTTCAACGGATCAAAAATCCCCATACATTTTTAACCCTTAATTTCGGTGAAGAACTGTCTATTGGCGATTATCAGATCTCCCTTCATCCGGCCGGTCACATTTTGGGTTCCGCTCAAATTTTATTGTCCAAAAACGGACAACGACTGCTCTATTCGGGCGATTTCCGTATTTCCGATTCTCCGGTTGCCGAAGCCTTTGAATTTGTTCAGGCCGATGTGCTCATCATGGAAACCACCTTTGGCAAGCCCCACTACAAGATGCCGCCCCGCACCGAAGTGGAAGCGGAACTGATCGACTTGTGCCATTCCGCTTTAAAGCAAGGCAAAACACCCGTTGTTTTCGGCTATTCTTTAGGCAAAGGACAAGAAGCATTGAAAATTTTAACCGATGCCGGTTTACCCGTGGAAGTGGATGAAAGCATTGCCCGTTTTTTACCGGTTTTTGAAGAACACGGCATTCATTTTGCCGATTATCGGATTTTCAATCCGAATCATTGGGGAGACGCGGTGGTTTTATTACCGACGCATTTCAGGTTTCAACGATTCTACCGCAATTTGGCTAACAGTTACACCATTTACCTTTCCGGTTGGGGCATGGATCCCGATGCAAAGTACCGGTTTGGCGTGGACAAAGTTTTGCCTTTAAGCGACCATGCCGACTACGAACAATTATTCCAATTGGTGGAAACCGTTAAACCGAGCGAAGTTTACTGCACGCACGGCTTTCCCGAATTTGTGCAGGATTTAAATGCAGCCGGATTCAAAGCGGCCGTGCTGGAATAAACGCCGGCAAGCACATTACTTTCGTACTGAAATCCTTCCGAAACAATTTCCTACTATCAAATAAGTTTGACTTTTTTATAACCATACCCTCAAAAAAGTTTGACTTTTTTTAAAGTACGGTTCGATTTTTTCCTAAATTTTTTAAAATTCTAATTATTGGAATTTTATCTTTTGGCGGACGAAAGACAGGAAAGAAATCGACTTTATCATTGAGTCCGTTAAAAAATTAAAAGCAATTGAAGTGAAATTAAATTCCGCTCAACTTAAAACAAGGGCTTTAAATTATTTTAGCCCTTTAGGGCTTTTTGGAGTAGAGATATTAATGATTTAAAAAAGTGTTTTATTACAATTAAGGAACCGAACGTCTTAACTTTAAATTTTGGCGGGAGCCCAAATAGATCGTATTTTCCGCCCCAAATATCCGACGCACGATAACAGGGGACAAACGCTTAGTTTGCGGAAGATGGACGCGGTTAAACGGATAGGAAGAATTCATCAGGATCACCGAATCCTGATCCTCATATTCAACATGATAATTATATTTTTTAAAGAGTTCGACCAATTTTTCGGTTGACAGAGAGTCAAAGCGAATGCGGACATTAAATAAAGGTTTTTCTTCACCAAAAGGGAACGGTTGATTGCGCACGGATGTGTTATGCTTTAGTAAAGCAAGGGCCTTGTTTAATCGCAAAGTGAGCGTCTCTTTATCCGGAGCTTGCACATAAACATTCGGCACGTTCTCGCAAAACGCGACAAACGAATGACCGTCAAATTCTTTTTTTACCCTTATTTTCATGCTTAATCCGGCTTCCAAAATTTATATAGGTTATTAACTTATCTAATATATAAAGGATAATAGAGTAAGTCAATTAAGATTCGGCCTTAAGAATGTGCAAGATAGCAAAAGGATGCTTCGGATTAATTTTATTTTGTTTCAATCTAAAACTATTTGTGGGCAAAGGAAACCGTATAGGATATTGCAAACCAATGGCAGTTCATTCCGGAAATCAGTAACTCTGCATCTGAGCTTCTTCAAACAATTCATAAAGAGCTTTCAAGTCATCGGACAACTCATCCTGTTTCTTCCCCTGGCGCAGGTTTTTCATAAAACGGTAAAATTGGAAAGTACTTTCAACTTGTTGGCCGTCAATTTCGGAAGAACGGTTAAAGAACGATAAAATCCAAATTACGGTTTTCAATTCGGAAATATTGCCGGGCCAATCATAAGCTTTCAGTGCTTTTATCCCATCTTCGGTAAAACCCGGACGCGTATTATTGTATTGGGCATTCATTTCCGACAAAAAATGCTCCGCCAATAAAAGGATATCTTCAGGACGTTCGCGCAAAGGAGGCAAACGAAAAGTGAATGTATTCAACAAATTAAACAATTCATCGGAAAAATTACCGTTTTGAACCATAGCAGCCAAATCTTTTGAAGTGGAAGCTATTAAGCGAATATTTAAATTCGGGCTTTCTTTTCCCGAAGAAGGGATGTAATAATTTTCGTGGACAAAGCGCGCCAATCGCTGCTGGCCTTTTGGGGACAAGTTGGAAATTTCACCGATAAACAGAGTCCCTTTATCCGCCTGAGCAATTAAACTTTCGGAAGAGATGCGGTTATAGCCTTCGGTCGCATCGCCAAACAAACGACGCTCCTGCTCCGGTCTCTGCGCGTCACAATAAAAAGGCACAAAACGTCCGTAGCGTCGTTCGCTGTTAAAATGCAAAAGTTTGGCCAATAGTTCTTTGCCCGTACCCTTTTCCCCAAAAAGAAGGATGCGTTCCAAAGGTTCATTTAAATTTGACATCAAATCCAAGATTTGTTGAACCGAATGGCTCAACGTACCGGTAGCAAATGACCGGAAAAATTCATTAAATAAATTTCGATTTAATTCCGCTAACCGCTTTTGATTTAGGGCGTGCTTAATGGTAACGGTCATTCGCTCCACATTAATCGGCTTTTCCAAATAGTCAAACGCCCCTTTTTGAACCGCATCGATAGCTGTTTGCAGAGTGGAAGTCGCGGAAACCATAATCACCGGCAAATCGGGTTTGGCCTTTTTGATTTTTTCCAGTATCTCAAGACCTTCAATATCAACATTGAAAACAATATCCAACAGAATAACTTCCCACGGGTGCGTTAGAGCCATTTCCAATGCTTTGTGAGGATCTGTTTCGTATTGCAGTTCAAAATCTCTCAAGGCTAATGTTTTTTGAATTTGCTGACAATAAGCTTCATTATCATCGATTAAAAAAATGGCACCCATTACCATCAATCCTCGTCTGCTTGATTAAAACAAATTTTTAATTCGGATTGCTCTTTTGTTTTCCGCTGAATTTCAATTGAAATACGTAAATATTCTACCATTTGCTTTAGTAATAAAAACGTGATGGAATCAAAGTTATCGGACAAGGAGGCTCCATTTGCTTCAAAAAAATCGGACAATTCCGAAACTTGAAAGTTACCATCAAATACGATACAGCGCTCATCCCTTTCCGACAACCGAATGTTGATAGGGGCACTCCCCTGCTTCAAAGCATTAGCAAGGTAATCGAGTAGTAGTTTTAAAAAAAGTTGTAATGACTGACTGTCGGTTGAAACTCGAATTTCCTTTTTTAAGATATCAATTTCAAAATTATCATGAGCCGATGACTGCGTAATAGCATCAAATAAAAGTTGTATTATATTTTCCGAACTAAAATATTTTTTGTCGGATCGCGTCGCGAGTAAGATTTGAGATACTATATCGATGCTTTGATCCAAAGAGGTTTTAACGGCTTGCAGGAAATCGTTGGATTTCTCATGATCCCGCCCCATTACATTCTCTTGATCCAAGAGATAATTCAGATTAAACAGCGCTAAGCGCATGGTCGTTAAATTGTTTTTCACCTGATGTGCTAACCGATTGATTAAAACTGTCTGATAATTTTTCATCCTGAATTCAGCCAAGCCGTTAATTAATCCTTAATTAATGGGCCATCGATTAAATAGCCGATTTTCTATTTCGTTAAAATCGACCATTGATAATTTATCTTTAAAAATTTAAGTTTAAAATCATGAATTTCCTAATTTATCTTCATCAAAATTATTGAATTCAGACAAAATTTTAATAGATTAGCATGCTAAAATTTGATAATATAGTTTTTTATTAATCCAATGGAGCTGTTAACTGTTTGTATTGGAGTTGATGAAGATTAAAAAAATGGCTGATGGATAAGCTAAATTTGTTTTTAAAAATAACCTTTGAAAAATTAATTTGCGATGTTTAACTCACCCCCTCATTCCCTCTCTCTTCTTCGAAGAGAAGGGGAGGTAATCTGTTAATCAACATTGATTTATTCATGATTAGTGAGAGAGTAGAAATCAGCATCGAATATTCAAGATTTGAAAAAATCCTGAAATCATGGCATTTTTTCAAAGGTTTTTAAGAATAAGTATTTTCCCGGATTAAGAATTTTTTGGGGTTTACGGATGCTGCATGCATTTCTCTTATTTGGTGTAGGTTTACTTGCCGGTTTTATTAATGTCATGGCGGGCGGCGGTTCGTCGTTAACCTTACCTGCGCTCATTTTTCTGGGCCTGGACGGGGCAACGGCCAACGGCACCAACCGCATCGCCATTCTTGTGCAAAATATCTTTGCCATGACCGGTTTCCAACAGAACAAACGTAATGAATTCAAAGAAAGCTTTAAACTGGCATTATTGACTTTACCGGGCGCCATTATCGGAGCCGTGGTTGCCGTTTCCATTCAGGATATTTGGTTTAAACGTATTTTATCCGTTG
>JALWEA010000017.1 GCA_027039465.1 Calditrichia bacterium
AAGGATTTTCGACCGCCCGTCGGCAAAGTTCCACCGCATCAAAGATCGAATCGATGAGCAGATCGGCTGCGTTAAGTTTTTCGGGGTCGATAAAACGACTTTTCAAAGCGAGACAAATCAAACCGGCCGCTTTCGCACTTTGCACGCCTGCGGGTGAATCCTCAATAGCCAGTGTATGATCCGGTTTAACGTTTAATTCCCGCACCACGCGTCGGTAAATTTCCGGATGCGGTTTGCGTTCCGGGACGTCCTCGCCGGACAGCACCGTTTTAAACAATACTTCCGGTTCAAAACTGCCGTGGCTGGTACGTTTTAAATTCTCAAAAATAATTTGAATATGCTCGCGATCCGAAGAAGAAGCCAAAGCAACGGGAATTTGATTTTCGCGACAAATACGGATCAAAGATTCAATGCCGGGCAAAGGCTCAAGCGGCGTTTCCCGAAGCAATTGCAAATAAATGGCATCCCGCTCTTTAATGGATTTGGCAATTTCCTTTTCATCCGTAGAACCGTAAAATTTTATGTAAATCGAACGCATGTTATCGGGCACTGAAAAGCCGATGAATCCGAATAGGTAAGCATCATCATGCGCCAAACCGTGCCGATTTAAATATTGACGGAAGGCTTCGATATGAAAAGGTTCGGTATCGACCAAAACGCCGTCCATGTCCAAAATTAGCGCTTCAATATTTCGCAAACGTTGTAAAAGTTCCGCAGTAATTTCCATAGTATTCCCTTGTACTCATGCAAAAGCGCTAAAGATAGAAGAATTTGGGATAAAAAGCAAAAGCGGACGCCAGTTACGTCCGCTTAAAAAAAATTCAAAATCAATACCTGTCAAAAACGAATTACGGTTTGGATGCTGGTGGTGCGCACGGTTTCTTTGCTGCCCGAAATTTTACCATCGCCGTTCAAATCGCGATAGGTTTGGCGAAAATCCAGCAACAAAGCGGCCGATGGTGATATCTCGTATTCGATCCGATAGCCCAAAATGGCGCCTTCACTTTTACGGAAGAGATGAATTGCATTATTTTGGTAATAATAGGCACCGGCTCGATTTATCTTGGGAATAAAGCGTGTGTTCAGATCCAGATTAGCGCGAAAGGTCCGGAAATGCAGGGCGTTTTTACTCATGTTCTGGTATTCGGCGCCAAAAATCATGAAGTTGAACAGATTGAAATCCGCTCCGACCACAAAACCTTTCATGTTGTCGGTTACGTGATCCTGCATGTACTGGCGCTTGGTGTAGGGTTGCAACGTTTTAACCGAATCTCCTACCTCGCGATAGGTGGCGCGTTCCAGTTCGTAAGTGGTATTAAAGTATTCGGGCAGAAAGCCCCGACCGAACATGCGATACTCGGCGTAGGCGTTCACAAAAGCAAACTTGGCCCAAAAGCCGGGCGCCGTCATTCCCCAGGATCCATTAAAGGGATATTTTGCATACTGAGCGTAGGTAATCAATTGCAAATATTTGTACGAGATGATGGGGTACGAAGCATCCAAAGCCAAGGCCAATTGCGATTTATCTTTGGCCTTATCGATATTGAACGGCTCGGGTTTTAAATGAACCGGATAGGGTTCGTTGTAAAGCGAATCATTGCCAAAGGTTTTGATCAGCAATTCCTTGTTATCCGTAAAACCGTCGCCGTCGCGATCGAAATCCAAATCGTCCGGAATGCCGTCGCCGTCACTATCCACGGATTGATGTTTGTTGTCGGGAAAATCATCCAGCAAATCCGGCACGCCGTCGCCGTCCCGATCTTTAAGCGCCTTGTATTGATTAGCGTCGAATACGGTACTGAAACCGATCTCAAGCTTGCCTAACGGACGGTAAGCAAAGCGACCGGCAAACACACCGCCGCCGCTTAAAACTTCCGAAAAGTTGTTGATCATACCGTCGAAGCTGTATTTTGATCCGTTGAAGCCGATCTCCAAACCGGTACGAATCACACTGGGATATTCCACCGTATTGGCGTAGTGGTTCATCAAAATTCCGAATCCCAAGCGGTAGTTATCGATGGCGCCGACCTTAAGGTAGAACGGATCGCCGCGATGCGCCCAGCGTACATAATAAATTTTTTCAATAATATCTTTGAACGAATCCCAGTTCTCTTTGCGGATATTGCCCTTTTGGTCGATGTAAAAGCTCAGGTCTAAGGCCACGCCCAACTTGCCGATGGAAAACTCCGGCCGTAAGCCGATTTGGTTGTAAATTTGATTGTCAATGGTTACGGCACCCAGAGCCAAACCAGTACGGAATCCCCCGCCGCTACCTTGTGCCTGCGGTTGAGATTGGGGCGGATTTTCTTCTTTTTGCTTTGGCGTTTTTGCCGGCGGATTCACTTGAGGCGCTTGCTCTTCAGGTACGATTTTAGGTTGCTGTTCTTGCTGTTTGGGCTGTTTTTTAACTTTCGGAATCGTCGGCGTTGTGTGCAGCTGACTCATGGCATTTAATTCCTGAATTTCCTGCGGCGTTAAGGCTGTTGGCGTGGACGGTACGCCGCTTAAAGCAATGTCCGATTTTTGCAAGGCTTTTACCTGCACGGAATACGTTAACTCGGGATCGCCGAATTCCACAATGCCATCTTTGACCCAAAGGCTGGTTTTGACGGAATCGTTAATCATGGCAAACTGGGTTCCGCGAATGGCTGCTACGGAAACCGGTGAAGCGATGCGCAATCGACCGGCTAACTTGTGCGTAATATTAAAGAAGAATTTGCCAAGATTAGTAAACAATTCGCCGTTTTCGTTTTCAGGTGTGGGGATTTTACGAATTTCCATTTGTGAATTGGCCATGATCTTACTGACGGAACCGTCGGGAAATTGCAGCTCGCAGACGGATTCCGCGCCGGTGCGTACCATGTTGCCTTTGGTTAATTTGCTATCCAAAGCCAACGGCGACCAATTTTCGGCTGACGGCGCTGCCTTCCATTGCACATCGCCGATCAAATAGGTGACTTTAACGCTCTGCCCGAAAATGGCAGTTGCGAATAACATGAAGAATAAAATTGCCGAGCGCATGGTTCCTCCCGCTTTTAAATCAACATCCTTTTTTGCAGAAATATAAAAAAGAATCATTCACAAACAAATATCCGGTAGGATGTCTATTTTGGGCAATGCGGCAGGTCACAGGGAGAATTTCTTCGCTAACCGGTCGCAAATACGCCATGTAAAAAATTACCAAAGCTAATATTTTTACGTGTATAAGTCCGGCTTTAATTTTGCTCTCAAATTTATCCGTATAGGTTCTGATCACAGAAAAAAAGCCTGATAGGATTTTTGATCACATTCATGGCGGGGAAAGCGAATCGGAATCAATATAATACCCCGTACGTAATAATTGATTTTTATTTTTTAATAACGCATCAGCCGTCCCTTACAGGACGGAACCGATTATGGCTATCTTTTTCCCACCGATGAATCGATGGGCTACGGTCATATTCCCCTGCGGGGAAATAAAAGTCGAAAGGATAAAAGTCTAACCAAAAATATTTGAAATTTGGAAAAACCATTTACCACCTTAATTCCCCTTCGCTGAGATATCAGGGAAGGGGTTAGGGGATGGGATAAGGAATAAAAACAACAACTAAAAATGTTAGAGATAAACTCTCTGATTTAGAGACCAAGAATCTATTAAGTACAAATAACTTAATACTTGTAACATTGAATATTAATCACAATTAGATCGTTAAGGTTTACCCATAGATTTGCCAGATGATTCGATTAAATAAATATAACTTCTTTAAATTTATTGAGTTAAGTAAAAATAAACAACTTGAATCCAAGCGAAAAATCCGTTATATTGCAACCATTGAATTTTTACGGTGAAGGATGGATGCCGAGAGTTAAAGCGGTTATTGAGTACGAGGGTACGCGTTATTTCGGTTGGCAGTTGCAAAAAGGTCAACCTACCATTCAGGGCGAAATTGAAAAAGCGCTGCAGGTGATCTTTAAAAAACTCATTCGTGTGACCGGAGCGGGTCGGACGGATACCGGTGTGCATGCGCGGGGGCAGGTGGCGCATTTTGATATTCCGGATTATCCGTTGGACAAATTGCAGCGTTCTTTGAACGGTATTCTTGCTCGCGATATTGTCATTAAAGAGATCGCAGTCGTTCCGGATGATTTTCATGCGCGATTTGACGCCATTGAAAGACGGTATCGTTATTTTATTGCTTTGAAGCCAACAGCCATTGACCGTAATTTTTCCTGGCGCGTTATCCGACCGTTAAATAAAACGTTACTACAATCGGGCGCCGAGCTTATTAAATCGACCGAAGATTTTCAAGCGTTTTGCAAGGTTAACAGCGAAGTGCGGCATTATCGCTGCACGATTTTGGAAAGTAAATGGTTTTTGAATGATGAACAGTTGGTTTACGAAATAGCGGCCAATCGTTTTTTACATGGCATGGTAAGAGCGATTGTCGGTTCGTTGGTTGCTTTGGGCAGCGGAAAAATAACATTGGCAGAGTTGGAATCCATTATTAAAAGTAAAGATCGGACACTGGTGCCGTTAACCGCACCGGCGAAAGGGCTGGTATTAGAGAAAGTCAAATATCCGTTCCAATGAAACAGGCAGGAATGAAATCTTACATAAAAAAAAGGAAACAGACCATGAAATTTTTTGTTGATTCGGCCAATATTGATGAAATCAAAGAAGCCGCCAGTTTGGGCATTGTGGATGGGGTGACCACTAATCCTACTTTATTGGCCAGGGAAGAGGGAAAACCCGAAGAGATATTTAAGAAAATTTGCGCAACAATCGACGGGCCGGTTAATGCGGAAGTAGTGTCGTTAGACTGGGAAGGGATTGTTGAAGAAGGCCGCGAGCTGGCAAAAATTCACGAAAACATTGTCATCAAAATTCCCATGACAAAAGACGGGTTGAAGGCGGTGAAGGTATTCGCACAGGAAGGGATCAAAACCAATGTGACTCTGATCTTTTCACCGATTCAGGCTTTGATGGCGGCTCGCGCCGGAGCTACCTATGTTTGCCCTTTTGTGGGTCGTCTTGATGACATCGGGCAAAACGGCATGGATGTGATTGCCGAAATCAAGCAAATTTTTGATAACTACATGATCGAGACGGAAATTATTGTGGCTAGTATTCGTCATCCCATGCACGTGGTTGAATCGGCTTTAATCGGTGCGGATATTGCTACGGTTCCTTTTTCAGTAATAGAGAAAATGATCAAACATCCGTTAACGGATATCGGCATCGAACGCTTTTTGGCGGATTGGGAAAAAGTTCAGAATCGAAAATAAAACAGGAAGTAGAGGAGGTTGCAATGAAATTTTTCATAGACACGGCCAATATCGAACAAATTAAAGAGGCGGCCAGTATCGGAGTTTTGGATGGTGTGACGACCAATCCGACGTTGATTTCGCGCGAGAAGGGTGAACCGCGGGAAATTTATCGACAAATATGTGAAATCGTTGACGGGCCGGTGAGTGCCGAAGTTTTGGCTTTGGACAGCGACGGCATGGTGAAAGAGGCCAAGGAGTTGGCGGCTATTCATAAAAATATTGTCATTAAGATTCCCATGACCAAAGAAGGATTAAAGGCCGTTAAACAATTAACCGCGTTGAACATTCGTACCAATGTAACGTTGGTTTTTTCTCCGATTCAGGCGCTGTTGGCGGCTCGCGCCGGCGCGACATTTGTTAGCCCGTTTGTGGGACGGTTGGATGATATTGCCACGCCGGGGATGGAACTGGTCAGCCAGATCAAACAGATTTTTGATAATTACATGATCGAAACGGAAATAATCGTGGCCAGCATTCGCCATCCGATGCATGTGGTGGAAGCTGCTTTATATGGTGCGGATATTGCCACGATTCCTTTTGCCGTGATTGAAAAAGTGATCAAGCATCCGCTAACGGATATCGGCATTGAGCGTTTTTTGGCTGACTGGGAAAAGGTGCAGAATCGTAAATAACGCGTTTGGTTCGTAATTGACCATGTTTTCAATAAACTTGAAGGTGTTGTATGTCTAAAATCTGGAAATTTTTAGTTGTTCTCGGGATTGGTGTTTTTAGCGGGGTTTTGCTGGTTGAATATCTGCCTTTGAATCAACCGGTAAAGCACGAACATCCCGTGGATACTTCGTTTGTGGGTAATGCGCTGGCTGAAAATGCTTCCGGGAATCCTCGTGATCTTACCAGTCACCGGCAAAATGCCATAACGCGGGCCGTGAAAATTGTTAGTCCGGCGGTGGTTTCGGTGAATGTTACGCAGATTAATCGTTATGTTCAGCGCAGTCCGTTTTATGACGATCCGTTTTTTCGTCAGTTCTTTCCGGAATTGTTCGGGGATCGGGTGATCGAGCAAAAGGTAAAATCCATTGGTTCCGGTTTTATTATTTCGGAAGACGGTTATGTGGTGACTAATGAGCATGTGGTCGGAGATGGTACGAAAATTATTGTGGCTAAATCCAATGGCAAGGAATATCCGGCTAAGTTGGTGGATAAGGATCGGGTTTCGGATATTGCTTTGCTGAAGATCGAAGGCAAATTTCCGTACATCCGTTTTGGCGATTCCGATAGCATCTTAATCGGCGAATGGGCCATTGCTTTGGGTAATCCGTTCGGCCTGTTCATCAAGAATCAGCCGACGGTGACCGTTGGGGTGATCAGCGCCGTGAATCGTGATTTTTCACCGATGGAAGGGCGTATTTACGAAGATATGATTCAAACGGACGCGGCCATTAATCAGGGCAATAGCGGCGGGCCTTTGTGTAATGCGGACGGTGAAGTGATCGGTATGAATACGTTTATTTTTACGGCTGACCCTCAGTCGCACGGTTCGGTGGGCATCGGTTTTGCCATTCCAAGTAATCGTATTAAACGGGTGGTCGAAAAGTTGAAAAATCGCCGTGGCGGAGATAAAAATGTTTGGATCGGGATGTACGTTTCCAATTTGGATCCGTATATTGCGCGCTCGTTGGGCTATCCGTCGGTAAACGGAGTTTATGTGAGACGATTGGATCGCCACAGCCCTGCGGAGAAAGCCGGTGTGAAATTGGGTGATGTTATTATGGAAATTAACGGCCAGCCGATCGGCAGTTATAGCGATGCGGAGGCGGTGATATTATCGTTGGATTTGCGCGTGGGTGATAAGATACAAGTTAAGGTTTGGCGAGGAGGAAAGACCAAGATATTGACGATAGTGTTAGAGAAGTATCCGGGGTAAGTGGTGGTATATCGACTCTGCGAGTCGATTGAAAATGCGGAGCATTTTCTTACAGTACCACGACTCTCGAGAGTCGTTGAACCGGGAAACGATCTGACGATCGTACGCGAGTCTATAGACTCGCGGCACCATCATCCTTGCAAATTTATTTTTGCTTTTTAACCCAAGATAAACGAATTTTGGGCAGCAATGATCAATGTCCATTTTCTTATGGATGTTTTTTAATGCAGGAAAGGAAACGAATTAAATTATGATCGCACGTGATGGAATGTCCGTTATTATCGGTACGGGCATTGTTTTATTAATTTTGTTAATTCTTGCTTTTATCTTTAAATACATGGCTCTTTGGATCATTGTCATTCCGGTGGCCATCCTTTTCTTTTTTAACTTTTTCTTCTTCCGCGATCCGGAACGTTCTTTTGAAGGCCCGCCCAACGAAATCGTTTCACCGGCGGATGGCAAGGTAATTTTGATCGAAGAAACGGATGAACCCTATTTCCTAAAAAGCAAGGCCATTAAAATCAGTATATTTATGTCCGTATTCAACTGCCATGTCAATCGAATTCCCATTAACGGAACGGTTGATTTTTTACAATATAAAAAAGGACAGTTCTTGGCAGCATTTGATCACCGAAGCGGGGAATTTAACGAACAACAAATTATCGGCATTACTTCCGCTTACGGGAAAATTCTCTTCAAACAAATTGCCGGTATCATTGCGCGGCGCATTGTCTGCAAATTACAGTTGGGGCAAAAAGTACAGCGCTCCCAACGATTCGGAATGATTAAATACGGTTCGAGGTTAGATGTGTTCCTTCCTTTAAACGTGGATGTTAAAGTTAAACTCAATCAAAAGACCACGGCCGGTGAAACAGTATTAGGAGTATTCAATCAATGATCAAAGTTCCCCGTACCATCGTACCGAGTTTTTTTACGATTGCCAATATGTTCTTCGGTTTTTTGGCTATTCTTTACGCGTTCAACAGTCAGAATTTCGTTCGCTCGTCATGGCTCATTATTTTAGCCGCATTTATGGATAGCATGGACGGTAGGGTGGCGCGTTTTACCGGAACCAGCAGCAAGTTTGGAGTTGAATACGATTCCCTTGCGGACGTTGTTTCTTTCGGCTTGGCACCTTCCGTGCTCATTTATTTGTACTATTTCCACAACTGGGGTACGGTTGGTGTTTTTATCAGTTTTTTCCCGTTGCTGTTCGCAAGCATTCGACTTGCGCGCTTTAATGTCGAACTGGAAGGTTTTGAAAAAGAAGCTTTTACCGGCCTGCCATCACCGGCCTCGGCCATATCAATCGCTTCTTATTTTATCTTTATGGCCGCCTATTTTCCAGATAAAATATTGCCAAAATTCCTATTGGTATTGGTATTAACGGTCTGCGTATTAATGGTCAGCACCATTCGTTATGAAGTAATGCCGAAATTAACACTGCGAGGAACAATCGGTCAAAAAATCGGCGTTTTTATTGTGGTAACCATTGTTATTTTATTGATTGTGAACCCGCAGTTATTTGTATTTCCTTTAACCCTGATTTATATTCTGAGCGGCCTTATTCAATTCATGATTCGATTAAGCAAAGGCAAAAGGTTAGGTGGTAAAAAAATCTGACTTAGGAAAACAGGTACCGGATGAGTAAAAAAAATATTTGGACAATACTTTTAATCCTTTTTTTGGGTGCTTTAATCGGTTCGGCCTTAGGTGAATTACTAGCGTATTTAATCCCGGCCGGCGTGGTAAAAGAATTTTTTCTGAAATCTGCAGTTGCCCGATTTGGCCCGGCGACATTAAATCTTGTTATTTTAACGTTCACATTGGGATTTAGCTTTAAATTAAACGTAATCGGTATTATCGGAATTATCATTGCCGCCTATCTTCTAAAATGGATCGATTAGATATCGGGCAAAAGAAACCAATTGAATGAAAGAGCATTTAACAAATTGTAAAAGGTTAAGTATTGATTCCGAGGCGAATGATAGCAACAATAAATCCGCGGAATCAAAAAGAAAAATAAAAAACATTTAACCTGCGAGGTGATATCATGTTTGGCATAGGCACAGGCGAATTGCTCATTATCCTGTTTATTATTTTGTTGGTCTTTGGATCCAAAAAATTACCCGAATTGGCTCAAGGGCTCGGAAGAGGTATTCGTGAATTCAAGAAAGCGACCAATGAAATAGAAGAAGAATTGGACTTGAATAAACCCTTGGAAACAAACCGAACCGAACCGACCAAGGAAAAAATTCAATACAAAGAAGAAGAACCCAAAAAATCCGAAAAATCCGAAGGTGAATAATTATCGCTTATGAGTATTAAGGATATTCACGAGAGTGTTTTACAGGGAAGTGTTTCGGTAACCGAGCGTGTCCGTCAGGCGTTGGTAGCTATCAAAGAAAACAAACATTTAAATGCCTTCACGCAAATATATGCCGAAGAAGCGCTTCAACAGGCGGAATCTCTGGATCAAAAAATTACCGGCAAACAAAAAGTCGGCAAGCTGGCGGGTATTATCTTTGCCATCAAAGATAATATTAACATAAAGAATCACAGAACAACCTGCGCTAGTAAAATCCTAAATAATTTTGTTGCTCCGTTTGACGCCACCGTTATCGAGCGTCTCAAAGCGCAAGATGCCATTTTTATCG
This sequence comes from Calditrichia bacterium, assembly GCA_027039465.1. Taxonomy (GTDB): domain Bacteria; phylum Calditrichota; class Calditrichia; order Calditrichales; family Calditrichaceae; genus Caldithrix. Next base: position 9,850 of record JALWEA010000017.1, read on the forward strand.
GCAAAACCAACATGGACGAATTCGCCATGGGGTCTTCTAGTGAGAATTCATTTTATGGCCCTGTTAAAAATCCGGTGGACTCTGAACGTGTGGCCGGAGGCTCAAGCGGAGGCTCTGCTGTGGCTGTTGCTATTGGCGCCTGCGACGCCGCGCTGGGAAGCGAAACCGGAGGCTCTATTCGGCAACCGGCCTCATTTACCGGCCTTTTGGGCTTAAAACCCACTTACGGTCGCGTCTCCCGTTACGGTTTGGTTGCTTATGCCTCTTCGCTCGATCAAATCGGCCCTTTTGCCAAAACACCCGAAGATTTGGCCTACATCCTGCAGGTCATTGCCGGATTAGACCCTAAAGATTCGACTTCTGCCGATGAACCTGTTCCCGATTATCCGGCTTTGATTGACAAGCCGATTAAAGGCATGAAAATCGGTTTGCCGCAGGAATATTTTGCCGAAGGACTCGATCCTGAAATCAAACAGTCCGTTTTATCGCTTGCCGATCAACTAAAAGCCGCCGGAGCCGAAGTTCAAACCGTCAGTCTGCCCATGACCAAATACGCCATTGCCGCTTATTACATCATTGCCACGGCCGAAGCCTCATCCAATTTGGCACGCTACGACGGTGTACGTTACGGTTATCGTGCGGCGCACGCCGAAGATCTGAATGAAATGTACCAAAATACGCGCAGCGAGGGTTTCGGGGAAGAAGTGAAACGGCGGATTCTTTTGGGAACCTACGTTTTGTCCGCCGGGTACTACGATGCCTATTACAAAAAAGCCATGCAGGTGCGCCGTCTTATTCAAAACGAAATGATGGACGCTTTAAAGGAATTTGATGCCTTAATTACGCCGACAACGCCTACCACGGCTTTTAAATTGGGAGAGAAAATCGAAGACCCGCTAACCATGTATTTGATGGATATTTACACCGTAACAGCCAACCTGGCCGGAATTTGTGCTTTAAACGTACCGGCAGGTCAGCACTCCAACGGCTTACCTTTCGGGCTGCAAATCATGTCCGGCGCTTTTAAAGAAGAGATTCTATTCCGTCTGGCAAGGCAGATAATGCAGTTGAAATAAATGTGCATTGGTTCCCATGGCCTACTTATTTGGCCGCCTCACTGCGATTTGAGGGAATGTAACAGAGAAGAATTCCTGAAAAACTAACCAAAAATATTTGAAGTTTAGGAAAACCATTTGCCACTTTAATTCCCCTTCCCTGAGGTATCAGAGAAGGGGGCAGGGGATGGGTTAAAAAAACAAAAACAACAACTAAAAATGTTAGAGATAAATTATCAGATTTCGAGGCCAAGAATCTATCCGTTTCAGGTAAAAGTCAAAAAAAGAAATAAAAAACTATGGAATACGAAGCAGTCATTGGATTAGAAGTACATACACAACTCTTAACGGAAACCAAGATTTTTTGCGGTTGCAGTACCAAGTTCGGCGCCGAACCCAATTCCCAAACTTGTCCGGTTTGTTTGGGCATGCCAGGTACATTACCTGTTTTAAATAAAAAAGTGGTGGAGTACGCCGTCCTTTTGGGCCTGGCGACCCATTCGCAAATTCGCCGTAATAATCGTTTTGCACGCAAGAATTACTTTTATCCCGATTTGCCCAAAGGTTACCAGATTTCACAATTTGAAGAACCCATTTGCGAGAACGGCTATGTTGAAATCGAAACGGATAACGGCAAAAAACGCATCGGGCTGATCCGCATTCACATGGAAGAAGATGCCGGAAAGTCGGTGCACAATGAAGACTACGTCGGCGAGAATGAAACCTTAATCGATTTGAATCGCTGCGGTACGCCCTTGTTGGAAATTGTCAGTGAACCGGATTTGCGTTCACCAGCCGAAGCGGTAGCCTATTTGAGCAAATTGCGTCAGTTGGTGCGTTATCTCGGTATTAGCGACGGCAATATGGAGGAGGGCAGCTTCCGCTGCGATGCCAATATTAGTGTGCGTCCCAAAGGGCAGCGGGAATTTGGCACGCGTACCGAATTAAAAAACATGAACTCTTTCAGTCATGTGCAAAAGGCATTGGAGTTTGAAATCGAACGCCAAATCAATCTTTTGAAAAATGGTCAAAAAGTAGAGCAGGAAACCTTGCTTTGGGATGTGCAAAAAAACGAAGCCCGTCCCATGCGCGGCAAAGAAGAATCACATGATTACCGCTATTTTCCCGAACCGGATTTGGTGCCGGTTTCCATTGATATGCCGTGGTTTGAAGCAATTCGTTCTACTTTGCCCGAATTGCCGGATGAAAAATCTGCCCGTTTCAAAGAACAATATGAACTGCCCGATTATGACATCGCTATTTTAACCGAAAGCCGCGACATGGCCGACTATTTTGAACAGGTGGCAGAGTATTTTAAAAACTACAAAATGATCAGTAACTGGGTTCTGGGCGAAGTGTCGCGCGTACTCAACGAAACCAAAATTTCCATCCGGGATTTTCCCGTTTCTGCCCAACGTTTGAGCGAGCTCTTAACGGCTATCGAAAAGAAAATCATCAGCACCAGCGCCGCCAAAAAAGTTTTTGATTATCTGTTAAAGAATGATCACACGGTAGATCAGGCCATCGATAAATTGGGCCTTAAACAAATTTCGGACAGCAGTGCCATCGAAACATTTGTGGAGCAAATCATTCGCGAAAATCCCTCGGAAGTGGAAGCCTATCGTAACGGAAAAACGAAAGTTATCGGTTTTTTGGTCGGACAGGTCATGCGCGTTTCCAAAGGAAAGGCCAACCCACAAGTGGTTAACCGGTTGCTGCGTAAAAAACTAGAAGAATAATTGCATGAAACAACATGAGGGCGAGCATCCGTTTGGTCATTATGGCCAAATAATATCCTTTGTCTTGTTCATTGTGGTTTGGGGACTCGATTCGTTCCGTTTCCATTTTCTCCCGCAAATCGGTTTGGCTGTTCCGCTTTTGGTACGTATTTCCTTATTCGTTGTTTTAGTCACATTCGCCATCGTTTTAATGAACGACGGGCATCGGGTTCTTTCTGACGATCATAAAGGTGGCAAACTCGCGACAGACGGCTATTTTCGCATAACAAGGCATCCTTTTTACCTGGGAATTTTAATATTCTACCTTGCTTTAAGCATTCTCACCGCTTCATTCCTCAGCTTTATGTTGCTGATATTCATCTTTATTTATTACGATTTTATTGCGCGTTACGAAGAAAAATATTTGTATCTCAAATTCGGTGAATCGTATCTTAATTATTGGAAGAAAACTCCGAAATGGTTGTTCTTCAAAAACAGAATTAAGCACGGACAAAAACCGAATTAAAAAAGGAGTGGGAATGCTTTTTAAAGGTAACCGGCATTTTAAAACTTTGGCACTGTCGTTTTTTCTTCTTGTGCTGATGGGCCTTTCAACTTATGCCCAAGACTCGTCAAAAGTTAAACTTTTCGGAATTAAGCCCAACAGATTACAATTGGCTCCGCTAACATTAAAAGGCGATTCTTTACATTTGCAAATGAATTTCCTTGAAAAGAAGAATTTTCGGGTTCCGCAAAATGCTATCGATTTGCACGAATACATGCCGCCCAATCATCTTTTTTGGGATTATCGGGAGAGCTCCTATTACACCCCCTGGTACGTCAAAGAAAAAATAGCGCGCATCATGGATCGGCCGATGCCTGGAGAAGTCTTCCCGATTTTACCCGTGGCGCTCATTGCCGCCAAGTTGGCTTTGCAACGTCTTAAAATTGACAAATTAATTGCCATTAAACCCGAGGATTACTTGTTGCCCAAAAAATACTGGCCTATCTTAAAAGCGATTTGGAAAAAACATCCTCAATCGGCTTACGATTTATATCAAATTAAAGAAATTCAGCGCGGGCGCACAATGGAAACATTGAAAAATGATCTCCAATTTTTGGTGGATCGCAAGTTGTTAAAGCCCAAAAAAATTCCAGGAAGCACCACGGTTTATTATCCAGGACAATCCAAAGGCAAAGCCATTTTATTATTGGACAAAGCGCTTCAGGACGATCGCTATTCGCTAATGCAAAAAAAACAGTGGATCGATTTTCGCAATTATTTAATCAATGGTGATTGATAAAATGGTGCGCCATCTTAAGAATTTTTGGACGCTGAGCCGTCCATTAAACGCCTTTATCACTTTTGTTACCATTTGGATTGCCGCTTTTATTTCACCCGAATTTCATCTGAATCATCAGTTAATTTTGGCTTCAATTATTGCCGCGCTCATTGCTGCGGGAGCCAATATTATTAATGATATCTTTGATATTGAAATCGATCGCATCAATAAGCCTCAACGATTACTGCCTTCGGGACGTGTATCAACCCGTCAGGCGTGGGCCTATTTCGGCGTAGCTTACGGAATCGCCTTTTCCCTTTCAATCTTCTGCAAATGGTCTATGACCGTAATCGCCGTTGTAATTGCTGTGTTGTTGATTATTTACAGCGCCCGCCTGAAACGCACGGTTTTGTGGGGGAATATTGTGGTAAGTCTTTCATCGGCCATGGCTTTTATTTACGGTGCTTTAAGTGTCGGGGATTGGCGTCCGGGACTCATTCCGGCCGTTTTTGCTTTTTTCTTCCATCTAGGACGGGAGATCATTAAAGATCTGCAAGATTTAAAAGGCGATTTGCACAGGCAAAGTATCACGTTTCCGGGCCGATTTGGAGCCAAAGCCTCCATTGCACTGGTTAATGCCATATTTATTTTTTTGATAATGCTAACGTTTTTGCCGTATATTCTTAATATCTACGGGAGTCTCTACTTGTGGATTGTTGTCCTAGGAGTCGATACCGTTTTGCTTTTCAGTTGCATTTATCTCTGGCTACGGCACGATCCGGTTCATTTGGGACACATCAGCCATTTGCTTAAATTGGATATGTTAATCGGATTGATTGCGATTTATTTTGGGGTTTAAATCTATGCTTTTAACGATGATCGAAAGTTTGGAACGAGTGGATATTGTTTTAGCTTCGGCCTCACCGCGACGTTATGAATTGTTAAAAGGGTTGGGACTTAATTTCAGGGTTGTGCCAAGCGATGCTCCGGAGGATCATTCGCTGGAGAGTGATTTCCAGGCCATTGTTAAAAAGAATGCCCGCAATAAAGGCATGGCTGTGGCGCAAAAACATCCCGAATCTTTGATCATTAGTGCCGATACCATTGTTGTGTTGGGTCGGCAAATCATGGGTAAACCCAAAACCGAGCAGGAAGCTTTTCGTATGTTAAAGACCTTAAGCGGCCAAACTCACGAAGTTTATACAGGCTTGAGTTTGATCTTTAAAAAATACGAACGAACGGCCCTGGATGCGGTTTGTACCAAAGTACGATTTCGTCCTTTGAGCGAAGAAGAAATATGGGCTTACATAAATACGGGCGAACCTTTTGACAAAGCGGGCGGTTATGGCATCCAAGGGCAGGGGGCATTGTTGGTGGATGGCATTGAAGGGTGCTACTACAATGTGGTCGGCTTGCCGTTGGCACGTTTGTTTACCATGCTTACGGACTTTATGAAGCATTTTGTCGTTTAAAAAATTCAAGGATGAATTTTAATGGAAAAAAGAATTTTAATGATCGATGACGATCCTCACATGCATCGTATTGTCGGGATTTATCTGAAAAATAAGCCTTACGAGCTTGTTAATGTCCACAGCGCCAGGATGGCTTTGCACAAATTGGACGAGCAGCCTTTTGATTTAATTCTATCGGACATTCAAATGCCAGGGATGGATGGTATTGAACTGATCAAGATGATTAAGGCCAAATATCCGGATCTGCCGATAATCGTACTTTCCGCTTTTGATTCCGAGCGCTTCAGGGAAGAATTTGCTTCGTTTGCCGATTTGTCTATTCTGGCCAAGCCTTTCGATCAAAAAACGTTGTCGCAATTGATCGAACGCTATATGGGAGAAGCTGAAAACGAAGGCGATTAAAACACGGATCTGAATTTCATTAGCATAAATTTTCGGAACTACCTTTGCCATGCTTGATATAAGTTTAGCTCTTTTGGGAATTTTGTTGTCAGCGATTTTTGCCGGTGCGGAAGCCGCCTATACGATATTCAATAAACTGCGCCTTGAAATCTGGAAGAAACAAAAGGTCGCCTTGCTAAAGCCTTTGCTTTTTTTTCAAAATCGCCCCGAAGATTTTTTTTCGACCATCCTTTTCGGAAACAATGTTTCCAATATTTTGACCACTACCTTTGCCACGGTGTTTTTAATTCGTTTTATGGGAAAGGGAACGTCGTGGTTAATAATTACATTCTCTATATTGCTTTTTGGTGAAATTATCCCCAAATCCCTTTTTCGCTCCCTGGTCAATAGCGTTATTCGTCCGGTCTTATTTATCGTGTACATTTTTTATTGGCTCTTAAGCCCGTTTATTTGGTTTTTAAATCTTTTGGTCGATTTGACGCTATCTCTTTTTAAAATTCAACACGAGAGCACCCATTATTTCTTTTCCCGCGACGAACTTGAATTGTTGCTAAAGGAAGGTTTGGGGGGCGAAGAAAAAGAAAATCCCGAATTGAAATATATTGACAAGATTCTCGATTTTGGCAGTATTAAAGTGCGCGAAGCCATGACGCCGCGAACGGAATTGATTGCCGCTCCCGAATCCGTTGAAATTGAAGAATTAAAAGAATTGTTCATTAAACACAGCGTCATGCACATTCCCATTTATCGAAAGGACTTGGATGATATCAAAGGTATTGCATTTTTGTACGATCTTTTCGATAATCCCGTTTCGGTCAATGATATTATCAAACCGCTGGAAATGGTACCGGAAAATATAAGTTGTGCCCAGTTAATGAAAGAGTTTAAAAAGAAAAACATTTCGGTCGCTTTGGTTGTGGATGAATATGGGGGTACGGCCGGTCTGGTAACCATGGATGATTTGATCGATACCATGTTCGGAGATTTTCCCGAAGCTTTTGATAAAGTTCCGCAAATTCGGGCATTGAATAATCATACGTGGCTAATGGATGGCAATTTCCCTTTGGATGAGTTGGAAGACATTGTGGATTTAAAATTTCCCGAAGGTGATTACGAAACCATTGCGGGGCTAATTTTACAGAAAGCAGGGCACATTCCGCAACAAAATGAAACCATACTTTTCGACGATTTTCGTGTGGTGGTTACACGCGTTGCCAAACATAAAATTTTAGAGGTCAAACTAGTTAAGAATCTGCGTTAATTTTGATTCGTTTTTTAAATAAAAAAGCCGTCGCATCGGACGGCCTTTAAACTATTTCTCTTTTTTCTGATTCTTTTTCTTCGGACGACTTTTCCCGTAAGTCCCTCGAAAGATTTTGCCTCTTCTCGTCCGGCGATCTCCTTTTCCCATGGAACCTCCTTCTTTTTGCATTGGCTGTTAATTATGAACTGTTTGGAATTTATTAAATTCCTTTAAATTGTGCAAATCCGTGCTTTTAATGGATGTGTTTGATTGACAAACAATAAAGATAGATGTGGTCAATAAATGTTCAAAAACTCCGTTTATGTGTGTTAAATTTTCCCCATGAACGGAAAAAATGTTCACGAAATTTTAAAAAGTGTTTTTGAAATGTACTGAAAAACCACTATTTGTACGATTGGCACGAATGTTGTCGTTACATCGGTAAAACAAATAAAACGGGAGAATAAAATGTTATCGAAAATAAAAAAAGAAAGCCGCATCAAACCGGAAAATATTGTAACCGTTTGCGCTTGGTGTCATCGTGCACGCGTGGTTACCGATGACTTTAGAATTATTTGGACATCTCATTATTCCCTCTCCGAAAATCAAACCATTTCGCATACTATTTGTCCGTCTTGCAAAGAAAGCGTTATGGCGGAAAATGACGCGATGGTTGTCTTTGGCTAATGCCGCATTTTGTCCGCTCCGAGTTGCATCTTTCTTGCAAATTATTTACCCTTAGCTAAAATAATGCGGGAAGGGCAACGGAGATGCGATTTTTATGGATTGTTTTTTTGTTAATCACTTTTTCAATAAATCAAAGTCAATCTCATACCGCACCCGATATTTCCGGTCATCTTCTTTTCTTCCGTTCGAAACACACATTATTCCCCCATCCGAAGCGTCTCAACGGATACGATTATGCGAGGAAACATTACGGTTTTACCAATCACTACGATGACTCGACGGTCGCCGTATTTGTCCCTTCAGGCTTTAAAGAAGGGGATCAAATTAATTTTGTTTTTTACTTTCATGGTTGGTGGAACAACGTGCGAAAATCTTTAAAAGAATTTAAACTATTGCAGCAGTTCAATAGCAGCGAAAAGAATGCCATCTTGGTTTTTCCGGAAGGTGCCCGCAATGCCCCCGACTCATTCGGCGGCAAATTGGAGCAGAAAAATGAATTTAAGTGGTTGGTTAATGATGTTTTAATATTTCTGCAAGAGCAAAATTTTATCCGTACAAAAAAGGTTGGAACGATTGTATTGGCCGGTCATAGCGGTGCTTATCGGGTAATTTCCTTTATTTTGAATCGGGGTGGATTAACTGATCATATTAAAGAAGTCTATTTATTTGATGCCTTGTATGATCAAATTGAGAAATTTGCCCATTGGATTACGGTTTCCAAAGGTCGTTTTGTGGATATCATTACGCCAAATGGCGGGACATGGCAAAATAGCGAACGCTTATTCAACGA
>JALWEA010000018.1 GCA_027039465.1 Calditrichia bacterium
TTTAAAATCTTTGGTTTCTAACAAACCCAATAACAGCCAAATTTTTTTTGCCGGGAATATTTGCTTTACCAAATCAACCGTTTTACTAATGCCGCTGAGATTGTGGCTGACGTCGAAGATAATGCGTGGATTTTTTCGGACGGTTTGCAATCGCCCGGGCCAGAATTCGTTTTGTAAAACTTGTTGTGTTTTGGCAAAATCCAAATCCATACCGTGTTGTTGTAAAAATCGGCGGGCTGCAAGCAATGCAAGTCCCATGTTCTGCGCCTGAAATTCACCGATCTGCCGACTGAAAAACGTTTGCGCTTCGGAATTTTCTTTTTTGAAATTTATTTCGAATTTCATACCGTCCGGCGATAGATATTTTAATTTAATATTCAAAAGATCGGGTAAATAATAAAACAAATCCCGATCGGAAATGCGCTGCAAGAAAACACTTTTGGCCTCGGGAAATTGTTCCGCTGAAAAAACGGGTACGTTCTCTTTTATGATACCGGCCTTTTCTCCGGCTATTTGGCCTAAGGTATTGCCCAACTGTTTTTGATGATCGAAATCGACCGGGGTTAAAACCACGAGTTCGGGTCGGACGATATTGGTGGAGTCCAAACGTCCGCCTAATCCGGTTTCAATCACCGCCACATCCACCTTGTGGTGGGCAAAGTAAGCAAAACCCAAAGCCGTGGTGGTGTCGAAAAAAGTGGCTTTGCGATCATAAATATACGCTTTGTGTTTTTGCCAGAAATCAATAATGAATTGGGGATCAATCAAATTGCCGTTTATGCGAATGCGTTCACGGTAATCTTTTAAATGAGGACTCGTGTAAAGTCCGACCTTTAATCCGTGAGCCTGCAAAAAAGCCGCAATGAAAAAAGCCGTGGAACCTTTGCCGTTGGTGCCCGCAAGATGAATAACCGGATATTGGCGCTCGGGTCTGCCCAAACGACGGGCAAAATCGTCAATATTGGTTAAACCCAATTTAATGGCAAATTCCTGTAAATCGTAAATTTCTTGGATGGTTTGTTGATAGGTGTTCATGTGTCTCGGGCTATTGCAGTGTTTGATCTGAGATGGTTGATTTGTTAAATGGTTTAATGGTTAAATGGGAATCGTGTATTCGTTATCCGTTATTCGTTATTCGTATATTCGTTAAGCGTGATTTGGGAACTATGAACTTGGAACCAATTACCAGTTCCTGATCGCAGGCGGAAGCATATTGACGGTCAGTTAGGCCACCTATTGAACAAATAATGGTTTCCGAATAACGAATATACGAATACACGAATAACGCCAAGACCAGTTCCCAGTTCCAAATTCCCAATTCCCAATTTTATTATTGCTTCTCCTTTAATCTTTCATCTTTCTTCTTTTATCTTGCCGCATTCGTTTTTTGCCGGATTTGTTCGCTGATCATCCCGAAACGGCGTTCACGATGGATGTAATCCCAAACGGCATCAATAAACGGTTCCTTGCGGAATTCCGGCCACGGGATGTCCGTAAAGTAGATTTCGGCGTAAGCGCTTTGCCACAACAAAAAATTACTGATGCGATGTTCACCGCCGGTGCGAATGATTAAATCGGGATCGGGTTGATCGGACGTGTACAAATAACGGCTGATCACATATTCGTTGATTTCATTCGGGTCAAGTTTTCCGGTAATGATTTCTTGACTCATGGCTTTAAAGGCGTCGGCCAGTTCCTGACGTCCGCCGTAGCTCAGAGCCACATTCAAAACCAAACCGGTGTTGTCTTTGGTGCGTTCCATGCCTTTAAGCATGGCCTTGCGGGCGTAATCGGGCAATTTATCCAAATGACCGATGGTTTGCACGCGGACATTGCGATCCATCAGGCGTTTGATTTTGCGGTTAATGGTGGTCACAAGCAACTGCATTAAGGAAGCCACTTCCCAACTCGGACGGCGCCAGTTCTCTTCGGAAAAGGTGTAAATGGTCAGGTATTGAACGCCGATTTCGGTACAGGCGTCAATAATTTCTTCAACGGAATTTACGCCTTCGTTATGTCCGGCCACACGGGGCAGCCCGCGTTTTTTGGCCCAACGCCCGTTACCGTCCATAATAATGCCGATGTGCTTCGGCACGTTATTATTCTCTTTTAATATTTGAATTTTTTCCGTGATCGTCAATGTTCACCCGTTAATTTTGATTTTACTTTTTTGCCATTACCTCATTATCGGTCGGCTTTAAAAATATTGAATGTCTTTTTAGCAAAGTGCGAACTTACTAATATTTTTTTTAATTAGCAACAAGGACAAATTGAACGCAAGGAATGGGTTGAATTGTTGAATTGTTAAATGGTTGAATGGGAATTGTTAGTCGTGTATTCGTTAACCGTTAACCGTTATTCGTATATTCGTTAAACGTGGGAAGGTTGAATTGTTGAATGGGAAGTGTTATTCGTTAAATGGTGGTTGGCGTTTGGGAACCTCCGCTTCATTCCGGCAAATTCCCAATTTCCAGTTCCCAGTTCCAATTCTGCCGGTTTCCTATTGTTTTACAAAAATTGCTTTTGGATAGTTCAATAGGTAACTTAATAATTTTAATGAATTGAATGATTGAGGTATAATGAAACAGAAATACATTCGTAATTTCAGTATTATTGCGCATATTGATCATGGAAAATCCACGTTGGCCGATCGTTTGCTGGAACGTACGCATACCCTTTCGCAACGCGAACTTAAAGCGCAGGTACTGGACGATATGGATCTGGAACGCGAGCGCGGTATTACCATTAAATCGCATGCGGTGCGCATGACCTACAAAGCCAAAGACGGCAACGAATATATTTTGAATTTAATCGACACGCCGGGACACGTTGATTTTACCTACGAAGTTTCGCGCAGTTTGGCGGCCTGCGAAGGAGCTTTGCTTTTGGTGGACGCGGCTCAGGGCATTGAAGCGCAAACCATCAGTAATTTGTACCTGGCTTTGGAAAACGACGTGACCATTATTCCGGTTATTAATAAAGTGGATTTGCCCAGCGCGCAGGTGGATGTGGTAAAACAACAAATCATCGATTTAATCGGTTGCAAGGAAGATGAAATTCTGCTGACCAGCGCCAAAACGGGGCTGGGCGTGGATGACGTGTTAGAAGCCATTGTGCGTGAAATTCCGACGCCCGAAGGCGATCCGGAGGCGCCTTTGCAAGCTCTGATTTTTGATTCTTTATTTGACAATTATCGCGGGGCGATCAGTTACATTCGCATTTTTAACGGCACTTTGCGTAAAAACGATCAAATTCTGTTTTTCAGCACCCAACGCACCTATCAGGCGGAGGAGATCGGGGTGCTGCGATTAAAACGCCATCCGGTCGATGAACTGCGTGCCGGGGAAGTGGGCTATTTGATTTCCGGCGCCAAGAATGTAAAAGACATTCATGTGGGCGACACCGTTACCCACGCGAAGCACGGGGCCAAGGAACCTTTGCCGGGATACAAAGAAATCAAACCGATGGTCTTCTCGGGTATTTATCCCATTGATTCGGATGAATTCGAAAACCTGCGCGATGCGCTGGAAAAATTGTCGCTTAACGACTCCGCTTTGATTTACGAACCGGAAACTTCCAAAGCATTGGGTTTCGGGTTTCGTGTGGGATTTTTGGGATTGCTGCACATGGAAATTGTGCACGAACGTTTGGAGCGGGAGTACAACTTAGCCATCATTAACACGGTGCCCAATGTGGTTTACCGCGTATATTTGCAAAACGGTGAGATGAAGGAAATTCATACGCCGACGGACTTGCCGAATCCTGGCACCATTGACCGCATTGAAGAGCCGTACATTGCCGCACAAATCATCACGCCCGCCGAGTACATCGGTAATATCATGAAATTATCGCAGGAAAAACGAGCCGTTTTCAAAGCGACCAACTACCTTGATCCTTCACGCGTTGATATGGAATTTTTATTTCCGCTATCGGAGGTTATTTTCGATTTTTACGATCGTTTGAAATCGGTTTCCCGAGGCTATGCTTCGTTTGATTATGAATTGGAAGGCTATCGTCCCGGTAAGTTGGTGAAACTGGATATTTTGATTAACGGCGAACCGGTGGATGCCCTTTCGACCATTGTGCACGAAGACAAAGCCTACGAAATGGGGCAAAAGTTGTGTCGCCATTTAAAGGAATTGATTCCCAGACAACTTTTTGTGGTTACCATTCAGGCGGCCATCGGCAGTAAAATTATTGCCCGTCAAACCGTGAAGCCTTTGCGCAAAAATGTTACGGCCAAATGTTACGGCGGCGATATCAGTCGTAAGCGGAAACTTTTGGAGAAACAAAAAGAGGGCAAAAAGCGTATGAAACAAGTCGGTCGGGTTGAAATTCCGCAGGAAGCGTTTTTAGCGGTTCTCTCGATGAATAAAGAAGATTAAGGATTAGGAGGCACTTTTGAGTAAGCCTGTTGTCAAAAAGAAAAGTCGCTTCAAAGGATTGACGGAAGGATTGTTTTCCGCTTTAATTGCCGCCTTGATTATTCGGCAATTTTTAATTCAGGCGTACACCATTCCCACTTCGTCGATGGAAGATACGTTGTTAATCGGTGACTTTTTATTAGTCAATAAATTTAATTACGGCATGCGTACGCCGGACTGGATCGGAATTCCTTACACAAAGATCGGGTTTGATGTGCCCTGGTTCCGCTTTCCGGCATTACGTCAGGTGAAGCCTTACGACGTGGTTGTTTTTCGTTATCCCAAAGATCATTCGCTGGATTACATCAAACGATGCATTGCCAAAGGCGGGCAAACCGTGGAAATTATCAATAAAGTGGTTTATGTTGACGGCAAGAAATTTCCGCTGCCTCCGCACGCCAAATTTGTTGATCCGCGCATTTTTCAGCGGGACGAGGGCCATTTTTTCTTTCCCACGTTTCGCAATTTGGGCAGCCGGGACAATTACGGGCCGATTACCATTCCCAAAGGCAAATACTGGATGATGGGCGACAATCGCGATAACAGTTCCGACAGCCGTGTGTGGGGATTTGTGGATCACTCGGAAATTGTGGGGCAGGCTCTGATTATTTATTTTTCATGGGATTCCCACGAACCTATTACCAATATTTTCAAAAAAATACGTTTCGGCCGAATCGGTCGCGTTATTCGATGAAATCCGAGAAAAAGAACACATCTTCAAATCCGGGAATTTACCTTCATATTCCGTTTTGCGAACGCAAATGCGGCTATTGCGATTTTTATTCGGTAACCTCATTACAGGGTAAAGGCGCCTTTGTAGAAGCTTTGTTAAAAGAAATCGATTTGGTAAGCCGGAAACGGAAGCCGAAGCAAGTTTTTGACACCATCTATTTGGGCGGCGGCACGCCATCGCTTTTGACACCCGACGAATTGGAACGGATTTTACAGGCCTTGCACACCCATTTTAAAATTTCCGCAAATTGTGAAATTACTTTGGAAGCCAATCCCGGTACGGTGGTCGAGTCGTATTTGCAAGAGTATCGCTCATTGGGGGTAAATCGTCTGAGTTTGGGCATTCAAAGTTTTAATGAGCGGGAATTGCATTTGCTGGAACGCATTCATTCCGCGGCTGAAGCGCTGCAAACCTTTGATTTGGCCCGAAGTACGGGCTTTGAAAACATCAGCATCGATTTGATTTACGCTTTGCCTGGGCAGACAAAGGCCGCCTGGCAAGCTTCTTTGCAAAAGGCGGTGGAATTGCAACCGGAGCACATTTCGGCTTACAATTTGATTTTTGAAGAAGGAACGCCGTTTTTCAAACGCAGGCAGGAAGGTATTCTGCGGCAAAAAAGC
>JALWEA010000019.1 GCA_027039465.1 Calditrichia bacterium
TCATCACTCCGATTTGGCCAACCCAAAAGATGAACATCCATTTAATGAGATCGGCGTGGCTTTGAGCGATTTTTGTTTCTAAGCTGGCCTTCATTTCTGCCATTTCAGTTCGTAAATTTCGTTCGATTTTATTCATCTTTCCATCAGATTCCGAGAACAAATTTGTCATTTCATTGTGCAATTCCGATTTAATCATGATCATTTCATCGTGGGACTTTGAGAACAATTTAGCCATTTCATTGTGTAACTCTGATTTCATCTCTGACATCTTATTTTGCAAGTCCGCATTCATTTCAGCCATCTCAACGCGTAATTTACCCAACTCTTCGGAAAGACGACGTTCGAATTTTTCTTCAACGATTTCGATGATTTCTTCCTTTGGGGAATTGGCTTCTTGCGCTTCGTTAAAAAACTCCACCAATGCTTCGGCACCATCATCGCCTAATTTGGCACGCAATATTTTGGGGACGGAAACAATCGGCATTTTAGAAATCCTAAAAATTCATTTAACGTTAAGCCACGTTTAATATTTTTATTCGACTAAGTTTAATAAAATATAATTAAACAAAAGCCAAATGCAAAATCATTTTGCAATATTCAGAAAAAAACGAGAGTGTTTGAAAGATAATAGTTATTTAAAAAAGGCAAATAAAATTCCGATCATTACATCGATTTGACCGACCCAGAAAACAAACATCCATTTTATTATGTCAGCACGCATGCTTCCCATTTTATTATTTAATTCTGATTTCATATCGGCCATCTCACCACGCAATTCTGATTTCATCTCAGCCATCTCAACGCGTAATTTACCCAACTCTTCGGAAAGACGACGTTCAAATTTTTCTTCAACGATTTCGATGATTTCTTCCTTTGGCATTTTGCTCTAATCCGCTATTCATATTCCATGTCAATAAAACGGGGATCCAAACGATAGTCTCCAAAACCGGTGTAGTCAACAAATAAAAACGTTTTGCGCAACGAATAGTACTGCCAAATTTCATAAGGCGGACCGTTAATTTCAAACGGGTGGCGTTCAATATCGTCCGGAAAGCCGAACTTAATCAAAATACGTCCCCGATCCGTTTGCCAACCGTCCAAAGTCATGGTTGAAAAATGCTGATTGGCGTAATTCACCCGGCGGAAATATTCGTCTTTTAATTCGTTTTTTGCGGTGGTCGGATCAGGATCGCGTTCTTTCCAAAAGCGTTTGAAAAATGCTTGCTTTTCAGCCAAAGGCGCTTTTAAATATTTTTTTAACGTATCGGGATTTAGAATGTAACTCATTTGTTGTAAAGCCAGATCGATGTCTTCTTTGGTTGTGGGAACGGATGACCAGAAAAAGGAAAATGGCTGCTCGGTTTTCGCCTTTTTCTTTCCTGAAATTAATTCCACGGTAAGTAAGTATTTGTTGTGTGTTAAACGATTGCGATCCAATTTAAACAATTGATGAAACACGGCGGTTGTAGGCGTTAGAACAATCGTCGTGTCTATTTCCAAAATGCGTTTGTTACGACGCAGTTGTTCACCTTTAAATTGATAACGGATTTTTAGCGGTTGATTAACCTTTTGCGTGTAAGCGTCAAAATAAATGTAAAAGGCTCCCTTTTTTACGGCAAAATTATTTCCGAATGTCGGCAAAAAACCGATAACTTTACCTGTGGAATCCAGGGTGACGTCTTGTAAGAAAAGCAAGCTACCCAACGCTACCGGCTTTTTGGCAAAATCTTCCATTTTGAATTTGATTTTGCGTTTGGCCGATTTATTGGTGATCAAATCCGTAGATTTGGCCAACAAGGTGTATTCGCCGGGCAACAAATCGAATGAATCTTTTAAAATAATCGATTTGGAGCGGCTGTTTGTCAAATTAAAGTCTTTAACATTAATTTTGCGATTGATCGTATGGTTGTCAACCACATTTCCTTTTTTGTCATAAACGGCGAATAAGATTTCAAAACTGGTGTCAAAACCGGAAGTGTCGCTTTTAATAAAGGTCAGATCATCGTAAAGGAAATGCGCCATGATTAAAAGCTTATGATGCTGCAAATCGTTGTTAAAACCGTCTTGAATGGCCAGCTCAAAGAAGGGCAGTCCGATGCCGCTTTGCTTGGAAGTTTCCAAATATTGTGAAAAGGCAGGTACGGTAAATACAAAAAGCAGCAAGGTGATTAAAAGAGATTTCAAGATTTTCATAATTTTCACTCTCTTTTATGATCTTTTTTAAACAATACTATTTTATTTTTAGCAATGCAAACTATTTTTTATCGTTATCCTGTTGCAGTAAAAAACACTTAACTCCATCTGTTTTCTTAAATGGAAATTTATTCCGTAGGTTTCAAAAAAGTTCATTCGATCGCTTTTGCATTGAAACATTGTAATTTTACCCGCTATTTCAAGAACCGGTAAGTTCACCGTAAAGTTCATATTCCGTGGCATCGATAATTTTTACCCGTTGCATGCTTCCAGTCAAACCGGCCTTTGATTCGGCATTTTGAATGATTACTTCGTTGTCAATTTCAGGCGCATCACGATAGGTTCGGCCCGTGTAAATGTTTTGTACGGAATCAAGTTCGTCGATTAACACGGTCAGTTCCTTACCGATAAATTGCTGGTTTTTTTGAAGGGAAATCTCGCTTTGTTGTTCCATCAATGCTTGCTGCCGTTCTTTGGCAACCGACTCTTCCACTTTGTCCGGTAACAGGTAAGAAGCGGTTCCGTCTTCATCGGAATAGGTGAACGACCCGAGCCGATCGAATTCAATCTCTTTGGCAAAGCGCAACAGTTCTTCGAAATCAGCTTCTTGTTCGCCGGGATGTCCGACAATAACCGTCGTGCGTAAAGTGATGTCAGGTACCATTTTTCGGGCGGTTTTTAGTAAACGAATAATGGATTCACGTGTATCTCCGCGACGCATTAAACGCAGCATGCGCTCACTGATGTGTTGGATGGGCAAATCGAGATAATGAACCAGTTTATCGCTTTGCTGCATTAATTCCAAAACACTCAACGGGAAGTTGGTGGGGTACCAATACAGAGGACGAATCCATTGTAAATCGGGAATGGCCTCCAATTTTTCCAGCAAATCCGTAATGGCCTGTCGACCGTACAAGTCTTTGCCGTAATAAGAAGTATCCTGCGAAACGATGATGATTTCTTTTACTCCGTTTTCAACAAGACGCTGCGCTTCATCCGTTAATTGCTCGATGGGTTTGCTGTGATGCTTACCTCGAATAGCCGGAATGGCACAAAAGCCGCATGTGTGATTGCAGCCCTCGGATATTTTGAGATACGCGTAATGACGCGGTGTGCTGATTAAACGGGTGCGTTGCAAATTGTCGAGTGCAGCGTGGCCTTTGCCCAATGCTTTCAGGATTTGACCGTATTCTTCGGTTCCGAAAATGGCATCGACTTCGGGAATTTCCTTTTCTATTTCCTTGCGATAGCGTTGCGTCAGGCATCCGGCAACGAAAACCTTTTTAGCCGGATCTTCTTTCTTTAATTCCAAAGCTTCCAAAATGGTTTGAATCGATTCCTCTTTGGCCTCGTTAATAAAACCGCAAGTATTGATGATAATAACATCCGACTCACGGGCATCGTTGGTGAGCTTAAAATGATTAATATCCAACAGGCCCATCAAATTTTCGGAATCAACAATATTCTTCGGGCAGCCGAGCGTAATAACATTTATTTTTTTCATGATTTGGCAAAGAGTCCTTCCGCAAATTCTTTGGGATCAAACAGTTCGAAATCCGTCATTTTTTCGCCCAGCCCAATGTACTTGACCGGAATGCCTAATTGGCGTTTAATGGAAAGTACCACGCCTCCCTTGGCGGTTCCGTCCAATTTGGTCAAGAAAATGGAATTCACATGCACGGATTTGACAAATTCCTTGGCCTGATTCACCGCATTTTGCCCGTTGCCCGCGTCCAGCACCAAAATGGTTTCATGCGGCGCATCGGGGATTTGCTTTTGAATCACTTTGTAAATTTTTTCCAACTCCGCCATCAAATTTACTTTGGTGTGCAGTCGACCGGCGGTGTCGATGATCAGGTAATCCACGTCACGTGCCTTGGCTGCATTGAGCGCATCGAATACTACGGCGGCCGGATCGGCATTGGGTTGATGTTTAATGATGTCGCAGTTCAGTCGTTTGGCCCAAATTTCCAATTGTTCGATAGCCGCGGCTCTAAATGTGTCCGCTGCGGCCAACAGCACTTTTTTACCTTGAGATTGGTGGTAATGAGCCAATTTGGCAATGGATGTGGTTTTGCCCGTACCGTTCACGCCGACCACCAAAACCACAAACGGTTTGTGATCGTCCGAAGTGGGCTGGGGTGCAAATTCCAATTGTTTGCGCACCTCGTCTTTTAAAATGGCGATTAAATCTTCGGAAGATTCGAATTTTTCCTTACGTACCCGTTGGCGCAGATTTTCAATGATTTCCATGGTCGTATCGACGCCCACATCGCCGGTAATTAAAATTTCTTCCAATTCTTCCAGTAAATCATCATCTATTTTTTTGTGTCCGCTAATGGCGGTCGTGATTTTTGTGAATACGTTTTCTCTGGTTTTCTTCAAACCGTCTTTAATTTTTCCGAACACCGGTTTCCCTTCCTTTCTTTTTTCCATTTAATAAATGAATTCATTTAACCCTGTTTTTTGTAAAAAGATTCCCGATTATTTCTGTCCCTTAAAATTCGGGTAATCGTAATCAAAACGCGCTTTAAAGTACCAGCGGGTGGCGTAAAATCCGGCCAGCATTAAAATAAAGTAAAACGGAATTTTTAAGCAAATGGCCACGGCAAAAAACAAAATGCTGAATTTGGTGGCCAAAATGGTTGAAGACACATCCGTCTTGATAATTGTGTAAATAAAAAAAGGCGTTGCCGGAGCAACTATCAGCAAAGCCAGATGATCGCGTAAAAGAACGGCAGTAAGCAGGCTTAACAGAAAAAGCAAAAATGCGACCCAAATAATACGTTTAATGCCGTATTGAACCGCCAATGTTTTTTTACCCGCAAGGCGATCTCCTTCCACATCCGGCAAGGTGGTAAAAAAGTACAAGGCCGTGTTTAAAAATAAATAGGGTAACGCATCAAACACTAAGTTCCACGAAACGGTTTTGCTAACAGCAAGCCAGCCGAGCGCAAAGGCCAAAAAGCCCATGCCCGCATTGGCCCACAAACTCCACCATGGTTTATCTTTATATTTAAACGGTTGAAAATTGTACAAGTAACCGGTTAAAACAATAAAAATTAACACCACCGCAAAAACAGCCCGTCCTTCCAAAAGACTTAATCCGAGCGCCAGCAACGATAATCCGCCACATTCAATCATGGCATTACGGCGTGAAATGTGACCTTCCGAAATCAAAAACAGTTTGTTGTTCTTCAAGTCGCTTTGTACATCGGCCAGCTGATTCAGCAAAAAAGAAGCGCCCATGGCCGCGGCAAAAATAATCAGCAAAAGCCCCATTTCACCGTAATTCAATTGCAAGGATTGTTGCCAATTTAAATAATATTGATTTTTGTAAACAATCAAATAACCGGCCAGCAGAGTAGACCAGCCCGGATAAAAAAGCATGGGACGTAAGACAAAAAAATAATCCAGCGCCGTAAGCCAACGATTGTTTTTATTGCGGGGCATTGATTTCCTTTTGATTGTTTCGGTTTGTTATTGTATTCTTTTAAGCCATAAAGCTTATGGCATATCCGCTAATTTAGGATGGAATGATTTACAAAACAATACGGATTCGTAACCGGTTTATTGCCTATTGCAAACGAATGTGATTGGAGTAAATCCACGGACGATCATCAACGGTAACTTCAAGGCGATAAATACCCTTTCCCTGCGCCGCAAAACGGATGTCCGTTCCTATTTGTTCATCGATTTTTCGGCCGTTGTAAATCAGAAAAGCCTTTGCTTTCTTGGGAAGATGAATCGAGAATTCGGTATTTTGCTCAAAAGGCAAAGTTTCGCCCAATGTGGCGCTTCCATGTTGGTTTTGCGCCCAAAAGGAAAAGTCAACGGCGGAACCCAAATAGGCGTGGGAAATAAAACAGCGTCCGGCGCGCAGGGCGGCGTAAACTTCTTGCAAAGCTTCTTGGTAATCCGTGTCCGGCGTGATGGCCGCTTCGCTTAAAATGTGCGTGCGGATGGTTCGGAACGAAACTTTGTAGCGGAAAACACGAATGGCGAATCCGCCGATTAAACGATGTAAAAATCCGTGGGCATCCACTCCGCCGATGCCGACAACTTTTCGTTGGAGATTTAATTGGTCCCAGCGTTCCAAAGTTTGCGGTTTGGGACTGATGATGGAGCGGCGCGGATGCAAGATGCGCCAGAATTTATTGAAATGGGTCAAACCTTCCATCCATTCCGACATTTGATTCCAAATTTCAATACCGTGGAAGCGATCCGAATTCCACAAAGTCCAGGGATACGGCGGGTATTGCCGAATGTAAGAGCGGCTTTCGTCCGGATGCGCAATAAAGCCGAGCCCGCCCATGGCATCCACTTGATTCACGTATTCCTCGGCCGAATATTCCGGCCCGAATTCTTTGTCGATATTAAAAGCCAAATAATGATTGCGATCGTCTTTGTCATTGATTTCCGTACCCACGCCCACCAGCACTTTGCCGTACCAACCTTCGAAGCCTTCCTTTTTGCCGCGTAAAGTATTGTGATCGGTAATCAGCAGAAAATGAACGTCGCCCAGCTCATTGGCAATTTGAGCGATTTCGGGAATGGGACGGGTGCCGTCGCTAAAGGTGGAATGAATGTGAATAATACCGGTGTAAACATGATACTTATCCGAAGCACGGGCTTTATCTGATTTCAAGAATGCACCTCCCCAATAAAATGCCCGCAACGTCCGCGGAAAGGTCTTTCCACGAAAAAATATTGTGCGGCTTGGTGGAATCCCATAATTCCTTGGACACGCCCAGGCTGAATGTGAAGCCCATGGCCCAGCGCATGCCGGTATGGTATTTAAAGCCGAAGTTTTGCTGCAGTGTTTTTGTGCCGGCCACGGTCAGCATCATGCTGCCTAACAAATGTAAACCCTTGTCCGGTGCAATCCAACGATCGATGACGGGACGCTTCTGCAATGCGCCTGCACGATGTGTGGAATCGGGCGGCACGAAATTTTGAGCCCGCACGCCCTGAATTCCCCCAAAAAGAAAAACAATTGCCAAAAGCAGTTTGTTAAAAACGGACATTGAAATTCATCCCCCAAAAGTTTGGCCCGGCCCAAGGCACAACGGTTAATTTCATGGCCTGATCGAATTTGTACAAATAGGCGTCGGCGTAGGCGTCGGCGATCGTTAAAAAATAAGCCGCGCCCCAATACCAAATGTATTTGGAACGTTCGTCGCGATATTTGGTTTCTCGCGTTTGGTGATAGCGGTTATCGGCCTGTTTTACCTTGAACAGAAGGTAGGCGTTGGTCGCTAAAAATCCGGCCGCCTTCCAGTAAGACGCCGTGTACAACTGCCCCCAACCCGGAATCATGGCAGAACGAAGCGCCGCGCCCCACGGCGATTTTAACGGTTTGTCCGAGAACAGTCCTCCGTGCCAACCGGTCGGTTTTTCATGAAAGGCAGCGTCGGCGGCATCCAAAACGTTAAGCGCATGGATGAAAATTCCCGCCGTTAAATTCCATTTGAAAGAATTGTAATGATGGGCGGCGTGTCCTTTTTGGTAATGATAATAATGGAAGGCCGCCTGATAGTAAAAGTGCCCGCAGGCTGCGTAAAAAAAGGCCGCCTGCGGCAATCGCTCCTGTACCACCTGCCCCCAGCCGGGCAAAATTAAAGAACGCAACGTTGTCCGATAGGGATTAAGCACCTTTGCGCTGTCCGCAGGTGATGACTGAGCTAAAGCGTTTTGAGAAGCGGAGAGCATTAAAATAAGCAACCCGGCCCAAAATATTTTCCGTAAGCCGTTTGGATTGCACATCGAATTGTCAGGAATGCGGCTTTGCATTGTCACATTTCGTTCGTAAAGAATCGCTCGTTTGCTTTGCTTTTTGGTTTTCTTTTTGGAATTCAATAATGTATTTCCCGAATCAAAGATCTTTGTAATTCGAAAATAAAATTATCAGGTTAGCCGAATTTACGAAAAACCGACCAAAAATATTTGAAATTTTAAAAATCGATTAACTTCCGCCTCTTTTCAAATCGGCATTTCAACTTTCACGTAGGTGCCTTTGCCCGGCACACCGCGAATGATGAACTGTCCGCCGAACATCAAAGCGCGTTCACGCATACCCAAAAGACCCAACGAACGTGAAGATTCGATCTGTTGCGGTTTAATGCCGCATCCGTTGTCCGTGATCTCTAAAATAACACGATGGCGCTTTTTTTTCAAAAAGATCGAAACGCGTTCGGCACGCGCATGACGAGCCACATTGGTTAATGCTTCCTGAAAAATACGAAACAGGGCAGTGGATTTGTCTTTATCCAGATCGCTCAGTTCTTCCGGCAGCGAATAGCGGCATTGAATGCCCGAGTGCTTGCTGAACTCCTGCGCCTGCCATTCCAAAGCCGCCACCAGCCCGACTTCATCCAGAACGGGTGGCCGCAGTTTGGAAGATATTTGTTGCACCGATTCCACGGCCTGATTGATCAAATCGGAAATGGTTTGCACTTTATCCCGAATTGCCGGTTCGGTTTCGATAAAATTCTTGCAGAGCAGAGAAATTTGAATTTTGAGTACGGTTAACAGTTGACCCAATTCGTCGTGGATTTCCCGGGCGATCATGCTGCGTTCTTCTTCGCGGACATTGTGCAGGCGCGAAGCCAATTGTCTCAGTTGCTCTTTGGAATGTTGCAAGGCTTCCTGCGCCCGTTTGCGTTCCGAAATATTGCGCACGATGGAAAGTACCGTGGGTTTGCCCTTGTATTCGAACAAATGCGCGCTGATTTCAACGGGAATGCGCCGTTTGTCCTTGCGAAGATGCTCAAGTTCGTAAATCACGTATCCGCTTTTTAGCAGCGTTTCCAAAGCCGCTTTTTCTTTGGAACGATATTCCTGCGGGATGAGCGCCAAAGGCGTTAAACGCAAAAATTCGTCTCTAGAGTACAAATAAGTCTCGCAGGCGCTTTGGTTGACTTCAATAAAACGCTCGAAGCGGGAGCTTTCGCTCAAGTGGTTCACAAAGGCCGCGTCATTGGCGTTATTGAACAACATGCGGAAACGTTTTTCACTGTCTTCCAGATCCAGCACCATTCGTTTGCGCGCGGTGATGTCTTTAACCACGCTTAAGACGGCCCGTTCTTCCTGCGGCAAGTTGAGTGTCGAATGGGAGAATTCCAGCCAACGTGTTTCGCTAAACCACATTTTGTATTGAGACTCATGCGAGGCAGCCGTTTTGTTTTCTCTAAGGCACAATTCAAATTGTTCCAAAAGCTCGGGACGCTCGTACGGATCGTAAACAATGGTGAACGGTTGTTGCAAAAGTTCGGAGCGTTCCATTTTCACCAACCGGCAGTAGGCTTCGTTAACCGCTAAAATCTGCCCCTGCGCACCGATAAGCACCATGCCGTCGGAAGCGTTGTCCCATAGCTGCCGGAAAAGTTGCTCCGACTGCAGAAAGCCGTCTTCGTTTTGAGAATTGGAATGCGCTGCGCCCATCAATCCTTTGTTACTCCGTTGTGTTTATGTCGTTCTTCAGAAGCAAACGTTCAATACCTTCGCGTCCGGTAATGTTGTACTTTTCCGCCAGAACTTCTTCGTTGGCGAGTTCCTCGTCGGTAATGAAACGGACATCCAATAAACCGCCCGTTTTAAAACCGGTTCGTAAATAGTTCATTTCGTCCAGGCACAAACTCCAGCCCTCGAACCAAAGTTCCAATTCCTTGCGTTGCTCGGGAGTACCCGCAAAATGAACCAATAAATCAATGTCACTGCCCGCTTTGGCCGTTCCGGTTTTAGTGCTGCCCAAAATATAAATTCCTTTTACGCCGAAACGTTCGGCATCTAATTCCGAAGCGATTTTTTCAGCCATTTGCATGCGCCATTGACGATGGTCGATGTAAGAAATCCCGAAGGATGCGTGCCCTGCGTCCTCATCGGGTTGAACGGAACCGTGCGGCATTAAAATGCCCATGGCTTTATTCAAATCTCCGTTCATCAAAAGCTGAAAATAAAGATTACTTCTGATTTTAGGCACATCGATCAGCCGAATCACCTCGCTTAAAAATCCGAAGGCCGGTAAAATTTCATTAAGAGCGTTGGGCGATTGCGCAAGAAATTCTTCATTGAAAATCACCTCTTGTTCGTCAGGGTAGAGCGGAAGGTAGCGAATGCCCGATTCCACCAAATCCTGAAAAAAATGTGTGCCGAAGGAAAGATCGGGAACGTAATTGCCTTTACGTCGGGCGATTTCAATTAAGGCGGCCGTATTGTTGATATCGGAATAGGTGACGCTGACGCCCAGCTTAATATCGCCGCGGCTGCCCCAACGTCCAGGCCCCATCAAAATGAAACGCTTTTTCGGTAAGGCCTTGTTCAGCTCTCCGATGACCCGGCCGATGGTTTTCAGCTCTTCCGCACTTTCGATTTGACTGTATCTTTCGGGATCCACATAAACTATGTATTGGATGTCGGTTACGATGCCGTTGGTAATGTATTTATTAGCCGTAAAGATAATGTTTTCTTCGGGAACGGCCTCCGGGAATTTGGCCGGAGCGGTGAATTTGGAATAGCTTTGTGGGCGACACTGAAGCAGAAAAAAATGGTTACCGTCATGGGCGAATTCAATATCAACCGGTGTGGCAAGGCGGTTCTGTAATTCCTTCAAAATGATATTGACCTGTTTTACAAACTTGGTTTGTTCAAGCAAACCGTTAAAAGTGACCACCAAATCGTCTTTCTTAAAATCCGTATTAAAACCCATCGGCCTGAGCAAAGAACCGTCAAACACGGAAACGATTTCTTTGAGCATCGGGTACTCGTGACCGAATTCCCTGAGCAATTCCCGAATTTCCAAAGTTTCGAATTGATGCGTCTCCAGATTGATAACGTCGATTTTTTGCGGAGAATAGCGGATGATGTCCCGAACATCCACATTGGTGCGCAAATTCGGTTGACCCGGCGCAATCATGACCGGATAATCATCGCTTAAGCGATCCACGGCGCGGGTACCCAATCCCGGAACCAAACGAATCAATCCGTCTTCGCGCCGAATACGCGGTGACCAGCGGAATTCATTATTGCTGAAGGCAACACCGGCAAAGGCAGGCATAAAATAGTGACCCACTTTTTGGCCGACCACTTCCTGAATCATGATGCCCATCTCTTCGTGGAAATCAAGCAATCCGCGTTCGGCACGGTATTCGATGGGATCCGGCCCAATGGTGGAAGCGTAAACTTCGGCAATGGCATCACACAAAGCTTCCAGCCGCTCGGCCTTACTACCCTGATTGGCAATGAACAAGCTTTTGTATTTGCCGGAGAAAGCGGAACCCAGGCGATCTTCCAATAAACTGGAGCTGCGTACAATTAACGGACGTTCTCCGAAATCATCCAGCGCCATGGCAATGCCTTTGACAATCTCCGGCGGGAAATACGAGTTTTTGAATAACTGCACCACGTGCGGGTATTCTTTGCGCACCTCATTGATCGGTTTGTACTTTTGTTCCAGCATTTCGTCTAAGTTGTTGTAGTGCATAAAATAGATCATGGCATCGGAAGTAATGTGCCACGTTTTTGGAATTTTAACGTCGGAGAGTAGTTCCTGTGAATCCTCAATGGTTTGCAAAATATGGTAGGCTAGAAAAACGCCCGCACTTTTGCCGCCCAATTTACCGTGGCTGCCGATGGGAAAAATCATGCGTTGCAACAGTTTGTAAAAATCACGTACGCGCACGTAGTTTTTGGCGATGTTGATAAATTCCAATTGATCCGTAAAAAAACGCCGGATCAAAGAAGCGCGCACGCCGATGAGCGTGGAAGGAGAGAGCTGCATGCCCTCGGGATTGATTTGGTAATAGCGGCGCAGGGCTTCATTAATATCGGTTAAGGAACTGTTGCTGTCGGAAGTGGTACGCACCAAAAAGCTGGTTTTGTCTTCCTGCATCCAGCGCTGGATTCTTTCCAGGATTTCACCGTTTGTAAGATATTTGGCGGCTAAATTAAAAATTTCCTTGGCTAGTTGATTGATATCGGTGGATTCCTTTTTTTTGATCGGCGCATTGGCTTCGCCTAAAAGATTTTCTTCCTGCTCCATGACAACATAAGGATTGAACCTTTGCAGCAGATCATTGGCCTCGGCAATCCCTTCCCAGACAAGGTGATTCAACATCTTGCGGCTAATGCGAAAATAGACGTCGGGATCGGTGCGCTTGAGCAGTTCCAGAATGATTTTCCATTCGCCGGGACGCTGGCCGGAAAAAGAATGTTTGGTCGTTTCCCATTTGTCAAAAATCTGTTTGAGCTTTAGGTACATGATGTGGTAAGAAAGGCGTTGGGCCAGGGTGTTCAGGGTTTGCTTTTCATCGCGTAAAAACGGGCCGACTTCGCTCATGGGCTTTTCTTCGATGTAGCATACCCGGATATGACCGATGGCGCGTTCCTGAAAATACAGGTCTGCGGTTAACGCCCAGGGGGAATCCTTGAAATCTTTGGTGGTAAATTCTTTTTCCTGGTAGGTGATTTTAACCTTGCAGATTTCGGGAAACTGGAAAGCGGTTGGTAATAAATTGACAATACGTTCAAAAATTTCATCAAGACTTAAATCGGGTTCGTGTAAAAGTTCTTCGATTTCGTAAAGAATATTCAGCTCTTTAACGCGTTCTTCCAGCGTATTAATGAGCTTGTCAAGATTTTCGGGTTGTCTTGGGTTTTGGGGAAATATTTTGTCCATTTAAAACTACCTGATGAATATGTTTTGCTATTAATTTTGATTCTTAAGATAAGAAATCCGGTGGCGAATTGCCACCGGATATTATAAAGAGGTTAAGCATCGATTGCGAAGAAATTAAACCCAACCGCGATCCTTGCAGGCCTGAGCCACGCGTTCAATGGCAATGATGTAGGCCGCATCGCGCATGTAAAGTTTGCGGTTATCGGCAAGATTGGCTACCGACCAAAAAGCGGAAGTCATTTTGTCGTCAAGGCGCTTGAGAACTTCTTCTTTCGTCCAGTAAAAATTCATATTGCTCTGAACCTGCTCAAAATAGCTGCATGTTACGCCGCCCGCATTGGCCAAAAAGTCCGGAATCACATAAATACCGCGTTTTTCCAGAACGGCATCGGCTTCCGGAGTTGTCGGTCCGTTGGCGCCTTCAGCAATCAATTTGACGCTTGACTTGATCTTGTCAACGTTTTCCGCGGTGATTTGATTTTCCAATGCGCAGGGCAATAAAACATCGACTTCCTGCTCAATCCAAGCGTCGCCCGGCAAAACTTCGTATCCCAGCGCCGTGGCTTTTTCTTTGTCAATACCGCCGAAACGATCCGTGATGCCTTTTAATTCGTCTAAGTTTACGCCGTCTTTTTTACGGAAAGCGTACGAAGTCTGGTCGTTTTGATCCCAGGAAGAAACGCAGATAACCTTACCGCCCAATTGGGTGAATTTGTCGATGGCGTATTGAGCAACGTTACCGAATCCCTGCACACTGGCCGTGGTTTGGGCAATATCCATGTTAAGGTGTTTCATGGCTTCGCGTACGGTAAAAATAACACCGTAACCGGTTGCTTCGGTGCGGCCGAGAGATCCGCCCATGCCCACGGGTTTGCCGGTGATAAATCCCGGGAAGTGCCCGCCGGTCAATGTTTCGTACTCATCCAAAATCCACAACATGTGCTGAGCATTGGTCATTACATCCGGTGCGGGTACATCGGCAAAGGGGCCGACATTTTTATAAATTTGGCGAATCCAACCGCGGCTGATTTGTTCCTGCTCGCGGGCGCTGAGATTGTGCGGATCGCAAACCACGCCGCCTTTGCCACCGCCTAACGGCAGGTCGGCAACCGCGGTTTTCCAGGTCATCCACATGGAAAGGGCACGCACC
The DNA here is from genome assembly GCA_027039465.1 of Calditrichia bacterium. Classification (GTDB taxonomy): domain Bacteria; phylum Calditrichota; class Calditrichia; order Calditrichales; family Calditrichaceae; genus Caldithrix. Next base: position 14,019 of record JALWEA010000019.1, read on the forward strand.
GTGTCAATGGTTTCCTGCGGGTGAAAACGAATGCCGCCTTTGGCCGGGCCGCGGGCGTCGTTGTGCTGAACGCGGAATCCGCGGAAAATCTTAACCGTGCCGTCGTCCATGCGTACCGGAATGCTGAAATGGTATTCACGTAAGGGGTTGCGTAAAAGATCGCGGGTCGCTTGATCCAGGCCGATCATATCGGCTACTTTGTCGAATTGTTTTTGTGCCATTTCAAAGGCGTTGAAGGATTTTTCGGACATTGTTTATCCTTTCTCAATTTGATTTTTCATCGTTAGTTGTCGCTTAACGGATTCCCGTTAAAGGCTCAATTTACAAAGGAAATGAGAAAAATAAAATTTCTTTATTTATGCATTAAAATTGCAAATCATTGGAATAAAGGGCTTGTGTAAGTTTCTTAATATTAACGTGTTAAAAAAACGATAATACTTGCCGTCCGAATTCAAATAAATTCCGGTTTAAAAAAATACAAAATAAAATTATTCGGCCGTTTGGCTTTGGTAAATTAACCCGCCTTTGTGTAAGGTTATTTTGACTTTCGGTTGAAAGTTAATTATGCGATCTGCCTGAAAACTACTAATGACATCTGGAGGCGCGTCCGTCCCTCGGAATGATTCTGCCTTCCATCTTACGATGTTCGAAGTAAGGGCGAAGCATTTCCGTAAATACGCTGCAAACTCAAAAAATTTAGCGTTGTGCAACCAAAAACATCCATTGTTTCTTTATTTGTTAGGGAAATGCTTCGCCCCTACCAGTGTCAGCATAATCAATCGGGAACCGGACGCGAACAAAGACAACCGGTTGTCGAGTAGAGACCGCGTCAGCGAGATCGTATCGAGACACGGTTGCCGCAACAGTTCCCGGTTCCTAATTCCCAATTAATACATGTCATTATCTTAATAATCCGTGGCGCATGCCACGGTTCCGGCCTCGGAAACAGTTGAAAGGAGTGTATTGATATTTTAATCTCTGTTCCGAATCATCGAAAGGCTAAGAAGAACTTTTCCGCGCTTTGATTCTGACTCGCAATACGTCTATGATTTTCCTAAATTGGATCAATTGAATTAAACCGTTTTCTACCCTTGAAATTTTTTCAAAACATCATAAAAAACCGCTAAATATTTTTGCATTTTGACCGAAATTATGTTATCATTGTGGAAGAAAATTCCAAGAAATTCCATAAAATGGAATAAAATCCCTAAAGCGTTTTGGATAGGCTATGGCAATAACCGAATTTGCAGGTGAATTCTACTGCACTTTGGATAGTAAAAATCGCGTCAGTATTCCTTCCGGAATCCGAAAGGTGTTTGTCCCGGAAGCCGAAAACACGATTGTGTTTACCCGCGGCTTTGAGATGGAAAACATTTATGCCTACCCTTTAAATGAATGGCAACGGCTTACCAAAAAACTACGCACTTTAAATCCTCTCGAAAAAAAGACGCGCGATTTTATCCGCCTGTTTGTCGGTGTTGCCCACACAGCCACCATGGATAGCCAGGGGAGAGTCATGATTCCAGAACGCATTCTTAAAATGGGGAAAATCGAAAAGGACCTGTTATTAATCGGTTCTTTAACCAAGTTCGAAATTTGGAATCCCGATGTTTATTACAATGATTATTTGAAGCGGGATGACCATTTGAACTTGACGGAATTGGCGGAACAAATAGAATTCAGAGACATGTTTTTTGACAACGGTGAGTGAACACACGGAATACCATAATCCGGTTTTAGCGGACAAGGTACGCGAAATGTTGCTTGTCCGACCTGACGGCGTTTATCTGGATGGTACCTTGGGCGGAGGCGGCCATGCCTGGAACTTACTCCGGCATTTATCATCCGAAGCTATTTACATAGGCATTGACCGCGATACGCAGGCCATTGAATTCGCTCGCAAACGTTTGGCTGCTTTTCCGAACGTGCGTTTTTATCACGGTGTGTTTGCGGATATGGATTTGGCCTTAAGGGAATCGGGGATTGAAAAGGCGGACGGCATTCTGCTCGATCTCGGAATTTCCAGCCATCAGGTGGATGATGAGCGCCGCGGTTTTACGTTCCGTCCCGGTGTGGCGCTGGATATGCGCATGAATCCCGGGGAAAATGTACTGACAGCCGCCGATATTTTGAATACTTACGACTACGGAGAGCTGTTCAGAGTATTTCGGGAATACGGCGAAGAACGTCACACCGGATGCATTGCGCGGAGAGTCATTCGTCAGCGTGAAGAAAAACCGTTTACGGTAAGTGACGATCTGGTACGGATTATCGATCGCTGTGTACCGCGAAAGCACGCGAAAAAATCTTACGCGCGTATTTTTCAGGCCTTGCGCATCGAAGTGAACGGCGAGTTGGAGCAGCTTAAAACGGCTTTGGAAAAAGCGGTACAATTGCTCAGGTCCGGAGGGCGCTTGGTTGTGATTAGTTACCATTCGCTGGAAGACCGGATTGTGAAAAACTTTTTACGAAAACAGGAAAATCCCTGTGAATGCCCGCCGGAGTTGCCGGTGTGCCAGTGTGGAAAACTCCCGACAATGAAACGGGTTCGGCCGTTTTTGGTTGTCCCGGACGAAAAGGAGATTCAAAGCAACCCAAGGGCAAGGAGTGCTAAAATGAGGGTAGGAGAAAGGTTATGAGTAAGAAAAAGAAGAACAACGCCCAACAATGGTTCATACGTTTTACGCTTTTGTTTGGCGTGGTCTTGCTGGTAAGCCTGAAACTTTACATTCATTTTCAGGTGGATCTGTTGAACAAGGACATTCGCTCGCTGGAAGTTCAACGGAACCAATTGTTGAGCGAACGGGAAAAAATGCGCGCCGAAGTCAAGCGACTGCAAAACATCGACCGCATCAGTCGGATTGCAGGGCAACAACTTTCTTTGATCAATGATCCCGAACCGGTGCACACGATTCGTCTGGAAAATTTTAACAAGTTGAATCATTTTAAAAAAGAATTTGCCGCGCGGAAAAGTAAAACAAACCAAACGTATTCCGTGGCCGGAATTAAGTAATAAGGGGTTTGGCAGAGCACACAATGAAGAAGTTTCGGCTATTTATACTTATTGTGGGGGTTGTCGTCTTTTGGGCGGCTTTGGAAGCGAATCTCTTCCGCTTGCAAGTGGTGCACAATCATTATTTTGAACGGCTTGCCAAGCGCCAATACCTGCGGAAGGTGGTTCTGCATGCCCGCAGGGGAATTATTTACGATAGAGCGGGCAATCGTCTGGTGACCAACACCATTAATTTCGATATCGCAGCCGATCCGAAAATTGTGCGAAATAAAGATCGGCTAAGCCGACGGTGTGCCAAAATATTTCACGAACCTTACACTTACTTTTATAAAAAACTTTCCGGCAATAGCCGGTTTGTTTATTTAAAGCGTAGGGTTACTTCGCAGCAATTAAAGCAAATTTTGGAATTAAAGGATCCGGGGGTCATTAAAATTCCGGTTTTTCGTCGTAATTATTTCTACGGTGAATACGCCGCGCAATTGATCGGGTTTACGGATCCCGACGGTCGCGGGCTAAGCGGCTTGGAAGGGCAGTACAATGATTTGCTGCAGGGGGTAAACGGGTCCGCCATTTTGCAATATGCGCCGGGCGGTCGATTGTTTTACAATGCCAACTATCCCATCCAGCCGCCTCGGGACGGTAAAAGCATTTACCTGACAATTGACAAGAATATTCAAACGGTGGTGGAGCAGGCGCTGCGCGAGGGTATTCAGGCCGCTAAGGCGGATTCCGGCATGTGCGTCGTTTTGGATCCGGACAACGGCCGGGTGTTGGCCATGGCTAATTACCCTTCGTTCGATCCCAATAATCCGCAAAACTACCCGGCCTACACCATGAAAAATCGAACCATTACCAATGTGTTCGAGCCCGGTTCGACCATTAAAAGTTTTACGGCAGCCACATTGCTGCAAAAAGGATTGAAAAGGCCGACGGATCGGGTTTATTGCAATTTGGGGCGCTTTGCGGTTTACAATAAAGTCTTTACCGATTCCCGTCCTCACGGTACCCTGACTTTTAAAGAAGTGGTGGCGCATTCGTCCAATATCGGCATGATTAAACTTTCGCAAAATTTACCGGCGAATACATTATTTCGTTATTTGAAAAGTTTTGGTTTTGGTACGCAAACCGGCATCGAGTTGGAAGGGGAAGCCAGCGGATTTTTGGATCAACCGGCCACTTGGTCCGGCGTAAGAAAAGCTTCGATTTCCATTGGTTACGGTATCGGAGTAACGGCCTTGCAATTAGCTTCCGCTTATGCGGCCCTGGTGAACGGCGGAAACCTTTATCGTCCTTATGTGGTTTGGAAAATTGTGGAACCGAACGGCCATGTCTGGGAAGAGCATGAACCTTCGTTGGTGCGTCATGTAATCTCGCCGCAGGTTAGTCGTACCATTAAAACGTTTTTACGTGCGGTGGTCGAAGAAGGAACGGGTAAAGAGGCGCGCATTAAAGGTGTG
>JALWEA010000020.1 GCA_027039465.1 Calditrichia bacterium
GTTTGCATTGTACTTTGATTAGGCGCTAAAAGTTGTGCCCTATGTCATTATTTGACGGGCGAACATCCGTAATGATCAATTGCACCTTGGTCGAACCGCGCCAATTGTTGATGCCCATCCGAAAGGCGATATCGACCTGCTGCCCGAAGTTCAAATCGTCTTTGTACTCACCCGAATTCCACCAAATGCACTCGTACATCTGGTTGCCCTTTTGAATAATTAGCTTTAGATGCTTTCCGTTGCTCAAAGGGTACATTTCGCGCAATGTTACACTCTCAAAAGCAAACATCGGCTCCGGATTGCCCTCGCCGAACGGCCCCAACTCAGCAATGGCCTGCGCCATATTCAAATGCACCTGATCGATATCCACAAACGAGTCAATGGTTATTTCGGGAATCAAATCCTGCTCGCTCAAAATTTGGTTGGCGTATTCCACGAAACGTTCGCGAAACTCCGGAAACTTGTCTTCACGAATCGTCAGTCCGGCCGCCTTTTGATGTCCGCCGTAATTCAGAAAGTATTCGCTGAACTTGGTCAGCGCGTTAGTGATGTGAAAATTGTCGATGCTGCGCGCGGAACCGACCAAATTCCCGTCTTCGTCTTTGGTAAAAGCCAAAACCGGCCGCCAGTAACGTTCTTTTAATTTTCCAGAAATCAATCCGATCAGTCCGGCGTGCCAGTGGTCGTTTTCCACAATAATAACTTTCTCCAGGCCGCTTTCGTCTTCGGGCAAATAGGAAAGCGCTTCGTCCAAATAGTTCTGCTGCAGCAACTGCCGTTTGTGGTTCAGTTTGTCCAGATACGAGGCCAAATACTGCGCCCGTTCCTTGGATTCGGAAATCAGCAGTTTAACCGAGGTGTCTGCTTCTTCGATCCGGCCGGAAGCATTTAAGCGCGGCGCCAAAAAATAACCCACGGAAATGGGCGTGATGGTCTTTCCGTTCAAACCGGCCACTTTTTTCAGCTCGATCAAACCCGGCTTTTTGGTACGCGTGAGCACTTTTAAGCCGAATTTTACCAAAGCGTAATTTTCATCACGCAGCGGCATTACATCCGCAATGGTGCCGATGGTAATCAAATCCAACTGATCCAGCAAAAATTGTTTGTAATCGGCTTCGGGCAGCAATTTCTGCCCCAACGCCCAAACCAGTTTGTAGGCAACCACCGCGCCGCAAATCGATTTAAACGGATACTCCGAATCTTTGCGGTTGGGATTAATGACCGCCACGGCAGGCGGCAAAGGCCCTTCGGGCAAATGGTGATCGGTAACGATGACATCGATACCCAGTTTGGCCGCATATTCCACGGCTTCAAAAGCGGTAATACCGTTGTCCACGGTAATAATCAAATTGGCGCCCATCTCCTTAATCTGGTCAATCGTCGAGGCGCGCAGCCCGTACCCGTCTTTTTGACGGTGAGGCAAAAGATAATCCACGGGAAAATTAATCTGGCGAAAAAAGTAAATCATCAGGGAAGTGGAAGTAATGCCGTCCACGTCGTAATCGCCGAACACGACAATTTTCTCGCGGTTTTCAATGGCCTGTAAAATCCGCCGAACGCCCTTTTCCATGTCCGGTAACAAATAAGGATCGTGCATGCGCTCCGAAAGGCGAAAAGTCTCAAGGTGCGATTGAGGCAGCTTGCGGTTTTCTAAAACAACTTCAATAATCGAGCGCGATGTATCGTTATTTAATATTTTCCAATTGGTTCGAGGTAATCTCAAAAAATCAACTCCTTTTAAATATTCAAAAATCCGTCTTGGCTATTATACATAATAATAAAACAGGAAGCAAAGGCTCTCAAGCGGAATACAATTTAATATCAATTTTGGATTTAATCGAGTCTAAAAACGGAGACGACTTGCGCCGCCTTCCGAAACGGTTGCGAACCAGCGTAAAAATCACTTCGCTCTTACTGCGCGTAATGCCCACGTAAAGCAAGCGCTTCTGCTCGTCCATTTTTTTATTCAACGGCCGGTCGTCCTGTTCATCCTGACGATAGGTAAAAATGCTGGGAATGTTCTCGTCTTCCAAACCGCTGATGATCACTTTGTCAAACTCCAGACCTTTGGCCGCGTACAGCGTAAGCAACGAAACCGCATCAATCGGCTCCAAATTGTCCTGCGTATTGATCAAAGCAATGAACGCCAAGAACTCACTAATGGCCTCGTCAATCGGCAGTTTCCGATAGTTATTGGCCATACGCAAAACCCGGCTGTAAAATTCCTGATCCGAATCGTAATATTTGATTTGCAGATTTTGACCCAATGAAATCTTCTCCAATTTTTCGCGCAAATCGGCCGTTTGCTCCGGAAATGTATTGACAAACGCTTTGTAAACGCGGGAATAAGGAGAGAGCAATTTGTGAATTCCGGCCTGAAACAACAAGCGATCTTCCCGCTCCTGAAGAGCATTTTCCAGGGCGTTGCCAAGTGCAACAAACTCCGCAAAATCTTCACCGGAAGTCAGTATTTCCCGTTTTTTGACTTCCTTCATTAACCGCTGAAAAATTTTGTGCAAAACAATCACATCATCCAAAGCGCGGTGCCGCGTGCCCGCATCAAGGCGATAACGGTAAGCCAAAGCATCGATGGAATTTTTTTCGTTAGGGAAAATATTGCGGGCCAAAATCAGAGAATCGTAACGCACGTTCTTCAGCCGCGGCAAGCCCAATTCTTTGGCGTAACGATCCAAAAATTTAAAATCAAAAGCGTAGCCGTTGTGGGCAATCAACAGATCGTTTCCCACAAATTTGAAAAACTTCGGCAGCACTTCTTCCGGCTTCGGAGCGTCCCGCACATCCGCATCGCTGATGTGGTGCACCGCCTGTGCGCCCTCTTTAATGGGAATGCCCGGATTGACCAGTGTGTTGAATTGATCCTCGATTTTGCCGTCTCTGACGCGCACCGCGGCGATTTCGATAATGCCGTCTTTGGCCGGATCGCGCCCCGTTGTTTCCAGATCAAAAACTACGTAATTCTTAAAAACGTCGTCGCCTCGCGGTTGAATTTGCACTTGCAGCCAACGGAACAGTACGGTCAAACTTCCTCGGCGCCCGTTTTCCAAAAATGAGTAAAGGCGCACATCAAAATCGGATACGGGTTCGCTTTTGCAAGGAGTCAAAAGTAAAACCAAATCATTCCTATTGACATGCACCACCCGTTCTTCCGTTAACCGCTCCACGCGCGCGTCGAAGGCATTCTTCAACATCGTTCGCGCCACAAAATTGATTTGCTCATCCGGATGATGCACCCATATTGTACGCTTTCCGCTAGTCAAATGCGCCTCCGATTTGAACGGCAACGGAGTAAACTGGCGATAATTTACTTTCAGAACCGAAGACTGCAATGCACGCATTCCGCTTAGGATTTCACGAATCAATCGGTCAAAGGTGAAAAAGGTCTTCAGGTTGATCAAATTGGCGATTTGCCCGATGAAGGTTTGCAGTTGATTTTTGATGTTCGGCCCGCTCATGTCTCCGCTGGCAAATTGATTCAGCGCTTTGCGCAGACCCATGCCCTTGGTCGTGCCCCATTGTAGAATTTTTTTGGTCAGGTGTTCCCCCAATTCCAGCCGCATCAAATGTTCCAAAATCAACGCATCCGACGGATCGTGAATTAATTTAAGATACAACAACAGGCGTTTCATCAACGGGTTGTCGGTTAAATTTTTACCTTGAGCCATTTGGAAAGGAATTCGCTCCCTGAGCAAATAATTTGCAAGCTGTTCGCCGATGCGATGGAAAGGGTAGAGAACGGCCATTTCGTTGTAGTCGATTTTCTCCACATCCCGCCAGTATTTTATTTTATTAATGATGAACTCGATTTCCTGACCTTCCTGATCGAAAAACAAAGCCGTTAAGTTGGCCTCTTTTTGCTCCACACTTTCAATTCGTTTCTCCGGTTCAATGCGATCGGTCTCTTCCAAAATAAGCTGGGCCGCATCAATGATGGATTGACCGGAACGATAATTTTGTTCTAATAGCAACGGCCTGTCAATCCGAAAGTCACGAATAAAATCACGAATATTTTCCGGATTGGCTCCGCGCCAGGAATAAATGGATTGATCATCATCGGCAACCACGAAAATATTGCGGTGCTTTTCCGCCAGCTTCTTGACAATTTGGTATTGAACGCGATCGGTATCCTGAAACTCATCCACCAAAATCGATTGGTACAAAAAGCGATATTGCTCCAAAACATCCGGGTATTTTTCAAACAATTCGAGTGTTAAAGTCAGCACCTGATCAAAATCAATGAGCTTGTGTTTTTGCAGATGCCTGGAATATTCTTCGAATACCGAAGCGGAAAAGCCAGGCATGGGTTTGTCTTTGAGCCGGTAGTTGGAAAAAACCAGCAAAATTCCTTTGACTTTTTTGGCCGCATCCGGAATGGCGCGGCGCTTTAAAATTTCCGTTAACAAATTGGTTTGATATTCGTCGTCACACACCGTGAAGAAAGGATCGAGTCCGGCCAGTTCGTGATTTTTTCTTAGAACGGTCAGGCAAAAGGAATGAAACGTGCCGCAAAAAATGCGCTCGGCCTGATCTTCCAAAAGATTGGTCAAACTGGTTTGCAGCTCATTGGCCGCTTTGTTGCTAAAAGTTAGAGCGAGAATTTTTTCAGGTGGAATTTGGTATTTTTCGATCGAATACACAATGCGGGCAATGATAGTGCGGGTTTTGCCCGTGCCCGGGCCTGCAATTAATAAAACGGGTTCGCGCGGTTTTTGTACGGCTTCTTTCTGATTGCTATTTAACTGATCTAAGAAATTTTCAATATTCATTCAGAGGTTCTGCTTTGTGAAACTTAAATTATTTTGATTAAGGATTGTTAAATCAATAATGTAATCCACGTACAAATATCATCTCCAAGTCCCGAAATTCGAAACGATGAATCCTAAAAAACAGAGAGAACAGCTGAATGAAAAATTTTTTTGTAACCCATCCCCGCCATGCGACGCGCAGGTAAGGGAGCCTACAGGTTTGTAAACTTTTGCTAAATTCTTGAAATATCTAAATTCTTCATCAGCCTATGTAAATGGTTCCCAAATGTCCCGATTCGCCGAGATGTCTCGAGGAGCGCACGCGCCACCGCCTGCACAATCAACGATTCACGATTAACGCTCAACGAATATACGAATAACGTTTTCCCTTTAACTATCATCCTAAATCCGCAGCACGGCCAAGATTTCACGCCTCAGGATGCCGCCTTCTTTTGCTGTAAAAAGGCGCCGATTTTGGTAAATTCAACGTCAAAGCCCTCGGCATCCCGAAATGCCTTAAAGCGTTGCCGACTTTCGATGTGCTTCTGCTTCTCGTAAATTTCCGCAAAATCAATCACCAATTCAAAACTCTTGACCTGTTCCGGCGGAAGAGGATCATGCAAAATAAGTACATCCGCCCGCGTCGATAACAATTTATTCAAAACAACAACAGGTTCCTCAAATACGGTCTTTTCTTCTTCTCTGCCAAAATACACCGCATGCGGAACAAAAGAATCGGGTTTCCAAACCCAAAGATCACGACTCAATTGCAAGGCGGTTTCTTTTTGTGCCGTAAAGATGTGCACGGTTTTGCCCTCTTCATACAGCTTTTCCGTGATGTCACAAATGTAGCGATTTTTACGAGGCACGGATAGTTCGATAAAAATAACTTGCGTGTTCATTTACAAAAATTTCCCGATTTCAAGCCTGATGTCAAAAGTGGAATGATCCTTTTTCCCCACAAACGTTTTTTGAAATTTAATCACCCGATATTGCAATC
>JALWEA010000021.1:0-1461 GCA_027039465.1 Calditrichia bacterium
CATATTCCATCATGTGCTCTTGTAATTGGTATTTAGGCTTTAAAATACCAGGCGTATCCAAAAAGACCGCCTGAAAATTTTCTTTGTTTAAAATACCCGGAATACGCCGTCGAGTGGTTTGCGGTTTGTCCGATATAATGGAAAGTTTAACATTAAGCAGTGCATTTAACAGGGTCGATTTACCTGCATTCGGCAGACCGATAATGGCAACATACCCTGCTTTGAAGTTATCAGGAATGGATTCAATGGTCATTGTTTAAAAGCTTCTCCTAAAGTTTTAATGAGTTCAAACCGTTTTACAAGGGAATCGAATTTTGAAGCTTCAGCCAGATTCTCGGCGCTGAACTCACAGATAATGCCGGTTTTTCCTAGAAAAATATAACACAGGTTTTTAAATTCGTTGATGAATTGTAATACGGCCGGATGCTGCATGATTTGCTTTGCTTTGTCCAAATCCTTGTGAATCAGCGCAAACTTCAATCCGTAATCGTTTTCGATTTCCGGTAAAATATCCACCTTTTGATCCCGATGTTTGGCCAACCATTTTTTTTCGGCAATGGTAAACGATTCGCTAGTCGGCATCCCCCAACTGATATCAAAATAATTCAATCGTTCATTGGCGAGTTTTTCACTACTGATGTTCAAGGTCAAAGAATAGCCGTTGATTTTCCCGTAAAAAAACGGGCGGGCGGCAAAACCGCGGCGGATGACCTTACCTTCATAATGATCTTCCAAATCCAGTAAATTACGATGAATCGTGTCCCATTGTGACTTGCGCACATACAGGAGTAATCCCCAAACAGCAAGTAAAAAAAGGACAAATATTAAAATATAAAGCATAGCTTCTACCTCCGCTGAGCCTACGCAACCGTTAACGGTCACGATCTCACAATCTCATTGCTTTATTCATTTACGCATGAATAAAAATAAGCATGCAGCGCTTTAATGACAAATAATATCGGAAAAAATAAAATCTATCCGTGCGGATAAACGGTACATTTTAACGAATGTAAAACGGCATCGGTGAAAAACAGACAATAAAAATCAGATACGAAATCCAACCTAAAACGCGCCGTTTTTTATCAATGCCAATGGAATCATCCAAAGTTGGCGGGTGGCGGAAACGAATAAAAACCAAAAGCAAAATCGTCCAAAGTACCCAAACATAAGAATTGAAATTGGAAATCAGGTAAAAATTCAGGATAATCAACAGGAAAAAAGCCGCAATGGCTACCACTCTGGCCCGGTCACCAAACATGGCGTAGGTAATATGTCCGCCGTCCAATTGCCCGATGGGCATCAAATTAATTGCCGTAACCAGCAAACCGAACCAAGCGGCAAAAATAAACGGAAAATGGTACATTTCATCCATGGGTAAACGGGAAGCGCCAAAAAACTTGCCCACAAATTCGTAAAGCAGCGTATTGCCGAGCACCAAATCCACACCGTGCCCGCCAGTCA
>JALWEA010000021.1:1471-1874 GCA_027039465.1 Calditrichia bacterium
TATAAGCAGTCGCCATATCGACCCGGTGCCCGCCGGTCAAAGGATGAATTTGTTCGATATAGGCATAAATTCCCTGGGTATCGGGTAAACGCGCAAAGCCGATGATCAGGAAAACCAAACTCATGATGAAACCGGCCAACGGCCCGGCGATGCCTACGTCAAACAGAGCTTTTTTGTGCGGAATAGGAGATTTGATTTTAATAAAAGCGCCCAAAGTTCCAGGATGAAACGCCGGTACAAAAAAGGGAATAAAATAGGGTAAGGTGGCTTTGATTTTGTAATAACGCGCCGTTAAATAATGGCCCATTTCGTGCGTGAATAAAATGGTAAGCAAGGCAAACGAGTACGGCAGGCCAATAGCAAAATCGCTCCAGGAAGCGAAAGGATCTCTGCCGCGCAGCAA